>JAHDBQ010000079.1 GCA_020630305.1 Alphaproteobacteria bacterium
CAATTTTCTTTTTGAAGGTTTGTATTTTGCTTCAAGCACTGATTGTTTCTCTGCAAGAAAACGAGATAAAGAAAAATTAAAAGCTTGACTGGAATAGTCAATATCTTGCCCAAAGCTATTTATAAATTCTAACCACTCATTTTCGCTCACTTCATACTGTGTTAGCAAATTATTCAACTCTTTTTTTGAAAGCATCTCTAAAAGTTATTTTACATTAATAAAAATGACACTATAAACAATTATATTTATCATTGCAAGTATTTTACAAAAACATTTAATTATTTTTACTTATATATTTTATATACTAACTAAATGTAGTATTTGCTTGGGTGTAAATTTACTGTTTTTAGTTAGAGACTTCTTACAAGAAAAAAATTAATTTTCCGTTATCACTGAATGTTTCGGAGGGAATTTTGTTAAAATATTTGTGCGGTAGTATATTATTAGTAAGTAGAGATTACGAGCCAAGTCCGCCATTAACGCAGTCTATAGACAGCATTCGTAGTATCAAATTAAACTGAAAACTTTAAGCAAATTCAATGTCATCCTGAATTTAGTTCAGGATCTCTAACGCCATTTCAACATAGTTTTGAAAGTAAAAAGAGATCCCGGATCGTGGTCCGTCAATGACGTCACTTGTTGCAGTCATTGACGTGTGTCATTTTACCATCGATCTTACCTCACCCCCTGGCGTCATCTGCACAAAAAAAGAGCCCATGCAATGCTGGGCTCTTTCTAAAAGAAAAATTATTTCTAATTATCCTTCTAATCGTCTTCTGCGATTATTTTGTCTGATGCGTCTTTCAGTTTCTTGTTTTTCGCGTACTTTCTTTACGGATGGCGGTTCGAAGAAACGCGACATCTTCATCTGACGAAATACAAGCTCTCTTTGCATCTTTCTTTTTAGATCTCTGATGGCTTTTTCACCATTGCCACCGTGAACACTTATATGTACTGACACTTAACTTTACCCCCTTAAGGATATATTTAATTGTTGAAATAAGATTGTATTATCTATATAGTGTAAGCATATGTCAAGCATAAAGGTAAGAAAAGTGCAAAAAGTTGAAGAAAAACATCAAAAAGATCGAGAATTATTATGCAAGAAGGCATTTGAATTACTTGCAAATAATAGCTGGAGTGCGGAATTTATTGGAAAATTAGAAGAAGAATGCGATTTTCTTTCGGGCCACGCACAAATAATTTTTCCGCAAGGGGCAGCGCAGGCTGTTGCATTCTTTGAAAAACGGCTTGATGATAAAATGCTTTTATCTTTAAATAACATAGAAAAGCCAACAAAGATCAGGGAGCAAATAGCTCTAGCCCTAGAAGAGAGAATAATCAACATCTCTCCCAAAGAAATTCTAGCAAAGAACAGCGAATTTTTTCTAAAGCCGCAAAATATTTGCTTTGGCAGCGAGGCTGCAATGCAAAGTGTTGACACTATCTGGCGCTATGCGGGTGATGAGTCTACAGACTTTAATTACTACTCTAAAAGAGGTTTGCTGCTTACGGTTTATGTTGCAGCGCGAAGTTTTTACTTTACGGATGCTTCAGAAGATTATATAAATACTCGTGAATTTATTAAAACCGCTCTTGATAATGTTATCAAAATCGGTACGCTAAAAAGTAAAATTAAAATGCCTAATAAAGAAGATATTCCTTTCTTTAGATTATTTTCTTAAAAACAAAACGCAATTACAAAAACAATGAATAAGAATAAATATTACCCAGAAGTAAAGTCCAATGTTAATTTTCCTGATGTTGAAAATCAAATTTTAAAATATTGGCAGGAGAATAAAATTTTTGAGCGCTCAGTTTCCGAGAAAGAAGCTCAAATAAACGGCAAAGATAATGAATTTGTATTTTATGACGGCCCTCCATTTGCAAATGGATTGCCACATTATGGTCATTTACTTACTGGATTTGTAAAGGATGCATATGCAAGATATCAGACTACAAAGGGTAAAAAAGTAGAACGCAGATTCGGCTGGGATTGCCATGGCCTGCCGGCTGAAATGGGCGTTGAGAAGGAGCTTGGTTTTTCTGGCCGCATTGCGATTAATGAATATGGTATTGACAAATTCAATGATCAATGCAGAAAGTCAGTGATGAAATATTCAAGCAGCTGGGAAAAATATGTCAATCGTCAAGCTCGTTGGGTGGATTTTGAAAATTCCTATAAAACCATGGATAAAAACTTCATGGAGTCTGTGTGGTGGGCATTTAAGGAGCTTTACAAGAAGGGGTATATTTACCAGTCAATGCGCGTTATGCCTTATTCATGGGCTTGCGAGACTCCTCTTTCTAATTTCGAAACAAGATTAGATAACTCTTACAGAGAGCGTGCAGATAAAGCGGTCACAGTTGGTTTTAAACTGAACAAGGCACCTGAGTCTGCCCCGCAAGGCTGCAAAGAATATAGAGTAATGGCTTGGACTACCACCCCGTGGACTTTGCCTTCTAACCTTGCGCTTGCGGCTGGAGCGGATATTGAATATTCCTGCGTTATAAAAGATGATGTATGTTATATAGTTGGCTCATTTGCGCTTAAATCTTATGCTAAAGAGCTTGGGGTAGAAGAAAACACTGAGGCAACGGTAATAAAGGGCTCAGAACTAGCGGGACTCACATACCAGCCGCTATTTAATTATTTTAAAGATCACGAAAATGCTTTCCAAGTATTCTGCGCTGATTTTGTTGTAGAAGGAGACGGTACCGGAGTTGTGCATATGGCTCCTGGCTTTGGTGAGGATGATCAAATAGTATGCCAAGATGAAGGGATAGAACTTGTTTGCCCGGTAGATAATGCTGGTAAGTTTACCTCAGAAGTTTCGGACTTTGAAGGTCTGCAGGTTTTTGAGGCGAACGACCCAATAATTATTAAACTAAAAGAGCAAGGCGACTGGATAAAAACTGAGCAATATCTGCATAATTATCCCCATTGCTGGCGAACCGACACGCCGCTTATTTACAAGGCCGTACCTTCTTGGTATGTGAAAGTTACTGCGTTCAAAGACAGAATGGTGGAGCTGAACCAGAAAATTAACTGGATTCCTGGTAATGTAAAGGATGGTTTGTTTGGCAAATGGCTTGAGAATGCACGTGATTGGTCTATTAGTAGAAATCGCTTCTGGGGAACTCCGATTCCTGTTTGGCAGTCGGACGATCCTAAATATCCGCGCATTGATGTATATGGCTCGATAGAGGAGCTAGAAAAGGATTTTAGCGTAAAAGTGGATGACCTTCATAAGCCTTATATTGACGATTTAACGCGCCCAAATCCGAATGATCCAACAGGAAAGTCGATGATGCGCAGAGTGGAAGATGTATTTGATTGCTGGTTCGAAAGCGGATCTATGCCTTACGGCCAGGCGCATTATCCATTTGAAAATAAAGAATGGTTTGAGAATCATTTTCCTGCTGATTTCATCGTAGAATATTCGGCGCAAACTAGGGGCTGGTTCTATACATTAATGGTGCTATCGACTGCATTATTCGACAGACCTCCTTTCTTAAATTGTATATGCCACGGCGTGATATTAGACTCCACAGGTCAGAAGCTTTCAAAAAGGCTGAATAATTATGCCGACCCGCTTGAGCTATTTGAAAAATATGGATCAGACGCGCTAAGGGTCACCATGCTTTCTTCCACAGTTGTTCGTGGTCAGGAGCTGCTGATTGACAAGGAAGGCAAGATGGTATTTGACTCGCTTCGTCTATTTATTAAGCCAATCTGGAATGCTTATCATTTCTTTTGCTTATACGCAAATAGCGACGGTATTAAAGCAGAAGAAAAATTCAATGCGCAAAATGTTCTAGACAGATATATTCTATCCAAGCTAAAAATCACCGTTCAGGCAATAGAGAAAAACATGGATGCTTTCGACAGCCAGGCAGCATATGAGTCAGCTGCTGATTTCTTTGAAGTGCTTAATAACTGGTATATTAGAAGAAGCCGAAATCGCTTCTGGAAATCCGAGCATGATGCAGATAAAATCGAAGCCTATAATACTTTATATACTTGCCTAATTACCGTAACTAAAAGCTTATCTGCACTGTTGCCTCTGATTGCTGAGCATATTTATCTTGGGCTAACTGACGGCGCTGATAAAACTGGTAGCGTGCATCTTGCAGATTTCCCGGATGTATCCGAAATAAAAGAGGATCTACAGCTTGTAGAAACAATGGATCAGGTGCTTGATATCTGCAGCACAGCTTTATTTATCAGAAGTGAAGAAAATATTAGGGTAAGGCAGCCTATGGCCACCTTAAAAATTATTACTGAAGATAGTGATCAGTTCAAAGCATTTGATGAACTGATAAAGGATGAGATCAATGTTAAAAATATTGAGTATAATAACGATTTATCATCTCATGCTAAGCAAAAATTATCGATTAAATTCCCGGTTCTTGGAAAAAGACTACCTGCAAAAATGAAGGATATCATCGCCGCTTCCAAGCAAGGAGCTTGGCAATATGAAGATGGCAAGCTATTAATTGCTGGCGAAGAGCTAATCGATGAGGAATATTCATTAGTGCTAGAGCCAGAAATGAAAGATGCAGCAAGCGAAACCGCAAAGGCTCTACCTGGAAATCAAGGGATGATCATGATGGATCTTGAGATCACCGAGCCGCTTAAAAATGAAGGTATAGCGCGTGATATAATCAGGCTTGTGCAGCAAGCTAGGAAAGACGCTGAATTTAATGTGTCTGATAGAATCAAATTATCAATCAGCTCTGAAATGGATATTTCTGCAGTGCTCAGCGCCTATGGAAATTTAATATCTGAGCAAACTTTAAGCACAATAATGACTGACTTTAAGCCAGCACATTCGCAGAAAGCAAGCTTGCTTGACAACGAAATTCAGATTCATATGGCTGTGATTTAAGTGCATAAAACAGCGCGTATAATTAACTTTTTATATACGCGCTGTTTATTAGTTCAATGGTTTTGTTGACAAAAAAAATTGGTCATATAATATTCTTATATCATTTTGTTTTATTTAATCTATAGTAATTTACCATGAGATTGATGGTGTTTATACAAAATAATTTATGATTTAGATATTATATTTTTTCTCTTA
>JAHDBQ010000080.1 GCA_020630305.1 Alphaproteobacteria bacterium
TGGAATCTGGTTACTTTGCATCAGGCCAAAGCGAAGAAGAGATCAAGGACTCACTTGAATTTACTGAGTTTAAGAAAGTGTCGGTGGCTATGCTGCTGCGCGCTGAATTTGTTGAACAAAATAATAATGAAAATGCGATATTCTCGCAGAGTTATAATGCGATGGTATTTTTTGCCAAAAACGATCGAGATCAAGAGAGTTATAGCACATTAAATAATTTAGATAATTATATAAATAACAACAGGGATTTTAAGGCAAACCCAAAGGCAGTGCATGATTTGCTGATAAATCCGCTACCTAAAGCGCAGCATGTTCAAGATCTTGATACATGGCGCGCGCTTATCAATAATTCCATGAACGACAATAGCATTATCAGTGATTTTGAGAATTTAGAATCTTTTAAAGACAAAACACCGCCAAAAGATTTAGCAGAGTTTAAGAAGCGCGTAAAAAACAATGTGATTCATTATCCTGGTGAAGAAAGAAACAAAGAATTTGCTAAGCTTTGCCGTAAATATAAAATACCCGAGTCTACATTTAAAGTAGCAATGAGGCAACTTGAAGAAGGCGGAATTCCAAGAGACGAAGCGGCTTATAAAGAAGGCATATTAAAGGCCAAGAAGCCAGAAGAGAATATTCCAGATGTTATAGTTTCCAGCTCTGAGCTGGATGTTAAGAAAAAAGATTATCATTTAGTGAAACTGCCAGCTGGAGACATGCGGGGCCTGATACTTGGGCGAATAACTAATTGTTGCCAATCGATTGATGGACATAGTAAAAAATGCGTGATTGACGGAATGACCCTTCCAGATTCCGGCTTTTATGTGATGCTTAAGGAAAAGCCAGGAGCTAAATTTGATGTAAATAATATAGACTGGAAAAATTTAGAGAAAAAAGCAACAATAGAAGGGCAAGCCTATGGCTGGATTAGCCAGTCTGGAAATCTGATTTTAGATTCCTGGGAAGGGGGAAAAAATATTAGTGAATATATAGATATTCTACCGCAAATGCTAGAGAATTTTGGAAAAAAAATACATCAGAAGCAACAAGAAAATGCAGTTCCAGAAATAGATCAAATCCATATGGTTAAAGTTGGAACTGGCGGTACAACGCCAGATGAATTAGGAAAGAGCTCTGAATATAATGAAAAAATTCAGTTTGGATATTATAATTATGGCGATGCTCGTGATCAATATACATTATATATTTCTGATGAATTAAAAAATGCACAAACACAGCTGAAAGCAAAAACACAAAAAAGCGCTGATATGGTTGCTAATATTGGCGTTGCAAAGAAATTGCTTGATCTTGAAGATGGTCATCTTCAAAAAATATCTAATAGCCGAAATTATGAGGCGCTGAGAATGAGGTCTAATATTGACTGGACAACACATCCAGAGAATAAAAATAAGATAGAAAATCTATCAGATAAGTTAGCTTCAGATGATGCTATTAAATCCTACGCTACAGGCCTTGTTAATATTGGTGATTTATATTATATTACAGATGATGCTATTTTACAAAAACTAACAAGCCAAGAATCAAGAAACGCATATAAAGATGGTTTTAAAGGGAGTGAGATAAAGAGCATTATAATAGACGATGAAAAATATAATGCAGTTACTAGTTTCATGAGCAGAGAAGCTAGAAAAATAGACTTGAATAATGCAAAGAAGGCAAGCTCTGAAATGTCGCCATTAAATGTAGAGCTATCTGCTGCAGAATTATATCAAAATGCACTAAAAAATGTACTTACCGATTTAGAAACTGACAAAAATAAGCATCAGTCAATAATTAAACAAATTGAAGCTGTAAAAAACATTGAAACATTAAGTGCTTTGACAACAAAAAATGCATATAAAACATTTAAACATTCTGGTGCTAAAGTAGAAGAGCTTGCTGAAGTTTACGACAAAGACAAAACTGAAGATAAAGATAAATTCGAAGTCCTTACTTCTCCTTATGCAATGTTGGCGTATGAAGATGGAGTTCTTTTTGAGGAGTTAGCTAGGTACGACGCAGAGAAAATCAAAGCCCTTACTTCATATGATGCAAGTCGGGCGTATGAAGATGGAGCTCTTTTTGAGGAGTTAGCTAAGTACGACGCAGAGAAAATCCAAGCTCTTACTTCAGATGATGCAAGGCGGGCATATAAAGCTGGAACTAATTTCGGAGAGTTAGCTAGGTACGACGCAGAGAAAATCATAATACAAGCTAACATATTCCATACATGCAAAATACTTGATGAAAAACCTAATATTTTTGAAGGAATGGAAGAAGAAAAAATCCAAACTCTTACTTCTAGTAATGCACTACGAGCGTATGGAAAAAAAATTCCCTTTAAGGAGTTATCTGGGCACGATATAGATAAAATCAATGCTCTTACTTCTCTTTATGCAATGTGGGCGTATGAAGATGGAGTTCTTTTTGAGGAGTTAACTAAGTACAGCGTAGACAAAATCAAAGCTCTTACTTCACATGATGCAGTGCTAACATATGAAGCTGATGTTCCTTTTGAAAATCTTAAAAAATATAGCGCAAAAGACATTAAAATTTTAACTGATTCTTCAAGCATTGAGAAATATAAAAATGGAGCTAATGTAAAACTAGTCGCTAAAGAAAATAAAATATTACCAGAAACAGTTGGTCTAGAAAGGAAATTTGGGCGCTCTTTTAGCGTGCCGAACCTAAAAAAAATTAATGACGATATTAAGGCGAATGCTGAAGTCGGACACCACACCAAAGAGCAACTAAGAAGAAGAAAAAGTGAATCTAATTTAGGAAATGCGCGCGGAAGGCAATAATAATTTATTGCTTCAAAAAAAAACTGTCTATATTTTTTTATGGCCCTACTTATCGTTATAGCTTGAAGCTTTGTGCAATTTGATGTAAAAATAATGTTAGCCTTGAGTTTTATAGTAACAAGCTAGAATTTGCTTTTTAAATAACATAGGCCTAGAATTAACATCAAGATATTTTTTACATCATTATGATTGCATATATTAGCTGGACGCTGATTTTAATTGGTACATTTTTTATAGTTTCTGGGATAATTGGTTTATTCAGATTCCCTGATTTCTATACCAAGCTGCACGCTGCAAGCGTTATTGAATGCTGCGGCATACCAATATGCCTTGTCGGTCTTGCCTTGCTTCAGGATGAATTCACTGCCATCTGCAAAATAATTTTAATCGCTTTATTGATATTGCTGCTAAACCCAGTTTCTACGCACGCACTTGGCAGAGCTTCGCTTTTATATAAAGTTGACAAAAAGGGGAGGATAAGGTAATGGACATAACAACATATATTCCTTTTCAATTAGATTTTGATGTAGCAGAAATATTACTTTCTCTAATATACATAATCTTGCTGATTGTTTGCTTGATGATTGCAAAAAGTAAAAACTTGCTTGAATCTCTAATTTTAATGTCCGTATTTAGCCTTTTCATCAGCCTGTGCTATCTATTACTAGATGCGCCCGATGTAGCAATGACCGAAGTTGCGCTTGGCGCATGCTTATCGACCTGCGTGATACTAAATATAATCAAAATCACCGGAGAAGACACAGGGCGCGAAAGCAAAGGCAGAGCTGTAAGCGCTTTTATTTTATGCAGCATCTTTGTTGGAATTCTTAGCTGGGCAAGCCTTGATTTACCAGAATTTGGCAATCCGGAGAATCCAATTCAGACTCATGTGAACAAATATTACCTAGAAAATGCACAAACCGACATCAACATTCCTTCTTATGTTGCAGCTATCTTGGCTAGTTATCGCGGCTTCGACACACTTGGAGAAACTGCAGTGATATTAATCGCTGGACTTGGCGTGATACTAATAATGAATAAAAGAAAAAAGAGAAAGAAAAAAGATGCTTAAAGAATTTATAGCCTTAAAAACATTCCTTTCATTTATTATACCTTATATAATATTATATTCTCTGTATATTCAACTAAACGGAGAAGTTTCACCAGGCGGAGGATTCCAAGCTGGCGTGATCTTTGCAAGCGGCCTAATTGGCTATGAGCTAGTCTTTGGCGCAAGAAGTTATTTTAAAAAAATATCCGAAAAAACTTTAATCATCAGCGCTGTTTCTGGAGTTTTAATTTACGCAAGTGTTGGCGTTATCTCCCTGATATTCAATAGTAATTATTTAAATTACAATTCGATAGCAGAAAACGGGGTCACTGGTCAGCATATCGGAATTTTCGTTATAGAATTAGGAGTTGGCATTACTGTTGCGGCTGTAATGTGCCTAATATATATGACTTTAAAAAAGGATGATTGACCATAATGAAAGATTATAATTTAATATATTTTGTTGCATTACTGGTCCTAGCTGCCGGCATTTATATAATGATAACCAGTGATAATTATTTAAAAAAACTGATGGGCCTTGCGATATTCCAAAGCTCTGTTTTAATATTTTATATCGCGCTTGGTAAAATATCTTCTGGCATTATACCAATTAATATATGCGCTAATGGTGCAAAATGCCCTTATTTATTTTCAAGCCCATTGCCTCATGTATTAATGCTAACTGCAATTGTTGTTGGTTTTGCTACTCTTTCTGTCGGCCTTGCTTTAGTGCTTCGCATAAAAGATGAGTATGACAGCACTTTAGAGAGTGAAATAAATTACAAAATACCAAAAAGAGAAACCAGTGATGAGGGCGAAGAGTAATGGAGTTAATAAAACATCTACCCATATTACAAATATTAGTTATCCTTTTTGGAGGCGTTTTTTGCGCTCTGACCTTCAATAAACTACTATCGTGGATTATTGCCTGCCTGGCAGTTGCCTCTAGCTTTACGCTATCTATAATGACCATGCAGAGTGTAGGACAATCTTCTGAAATATTATATAATCTTGGCGACTGGGCAGCACCTTATGGCATTGAATATAGACTAGATGTTTTAAGCGCGCCGATTATTGTATTTATCAATTTCATTCTATTATTCTTTCTTGTGTTCGGTAGAGAGCTCATTAAATCTACAATCCTAAGACACATAGAAAAACCAAAGCAGCATTTATTTTACTCTATATTATTATTTGCACATTTTTGTTTTATTGGAATATTATCG
>JAHDBQ010000081.1:0-1645 GCA_020630305.1 Alphaproteobacteria bacterium
CTTTGTAGATAAATATTATGGATATCGAAACATTCAGGACAAAATATAAATATGATCAGGCTACTCCTGTAATGCAGCAATTTTTGGACATTAAATTTGCTAATATAGAGTGTTTGATTTTATTTAGAATGGGAGATTTTTATGAGCTATTTTATGAAGATGCAATCACCTCAAGCCGAGTGCTTGGAATTGCGCTGACTAAGCGCGGAAAAACCGCTGATGACACAATTGCAATGTGCGGAGTGCCGCATCATGCGCTCGAGAATTATTTAAACAAGCTGCTGAATGATGGTTTTAAAGTTGCTATATGCGACCAAATGGAAACTCCAGAAGAGGCAAAAAAACGCGGTGGGTATAAGGCAGTAGTGCAACGATCCGTTACGCGCATAATAACTCCAGGAACCATAATAGAAGAGTCTTTGCTTGAAGCGGGAGAGCCGAATTATTTATCCAGCCTTGCAATAATTGGACGCGATGCAGCTATTGCTTCGGTTGATCTTTCTACTTCGGAGATTACGGTAATTTCTTTGCCAGATACTGAAATAATAAATGAACTTGCTAGGATAAATCCAAAAGAAATTTTATTAGCTGAAAAATATAGATCCGGCGAAATAGCCATGCAAATAGGTACGCAGCTTGATAAAAGAATTTCTTTCCAAGTAGATAGCGCTTATGCGAAATCTAAATGCGAAAAAAACATCCTGGATTTTTATAAAATTAAAGATCTTAGCGCAATTGGCGAGTTAAATAATTTGCATATCGGCGCAATTGGTAGCATTTTAGAATATGTATTATTAACTCAGAAAGAAAACTTGCCAAAACTACCAAAGCCAATACTCATAAATTACAATAAATTCATGAGTATCGACGCTTCTACGCGCAGGAATTTAGAGATTTCTCATTCATTAAATGGCGGTACTAAAGGGAGCTTATTTTCTTGCTTAAATAATACCGTTACCAAATCTGGCGGGCGCCTTTTATATAACTACCTTTCTGCCCCTTTGGTTGAATTAGAGAAGATTAATAAACGCCTTGCTATTACTAAATTCTTTTACGATAATTTAGATCTGACTGATAAAATTCGTGGGTCTTTGAAAAAAACTGGTGATCTAGAGCGCTGTATCACAAGGTTAAATATGGGTAGAAGCACACCTAAGGATCTGCTTAGCGTAAAATATACTATTGATATTGCCGAGCAAATTAGCTCTTATTTTATTGCCCTTTCAAGCGACAAATTAAGCGATAATTTGCAAAATATTTTGAAGCCTTTACTTGGCCTGCAAGAGATTTATCAGCTTATTGATGAGTCGATTCGGGATGAAGCAGGTAATAGCATAAATAGCGGCGGTATTATTAAATTATCTTATGATGCAAAGGTGGCAGAACTGCATGA
Organism: Alphaproteobacteria bacterium; assembly: GCA_020630305.1. Lineage (GTDB taxonomy): Bacteria > Pseudomonadota > Alphaproteobacteria > Rickettsiales > Rickettsiaceae > Megaera_A. The sequence continues at coordinate 1,394 of JAHDBQ010000081.1, forward strand.
TTTAATAGATAATGGCCGTAGCAAAATAGATGAAATGCGCGATGCTTATCGCAAGGAAACCGGTATTGAGAATTTAAAAATAAATAGCAATAATGTAATTGGTTTGTTTATCGACATCTCGCCTAGATATGCAAATAAGATTACAGATGAGAAGTTCGTGCATCGCCAAAGCACCGCAAATTCTGCGCGCTATAGCACGGCAGAGCTTCAGGAGCTTGAGAGTAAGATGGTAAACGCAAAGCTTACGGTTAC
>JAHDBQ010000081.1:1655-5004 GCA_020630305.1 Alphaproteobacteria bacterium
GTTTGTGCAAGTATAATAGAGCAACAAGCAACCTTGCTTAAGATGGCTGGAGCGCTTAGCTTGCTTGATGTGTTTTGTAACTTTGCTTATATTTCTGACGAATATAATTATTGCAGACCTTCTTTGACTGATGATTTATTGTTTGAAATAAATGATGGTCGCCACCCTGTTGTTGAACGCGTTTTGGCGGCATCACGGGACTCTTTTGTGGCTAATAAATGCTCGCTTTCTATGGATGAGCGCGTGTGGCTGATAACGGGGCCTAATATGGCGGGTAAAAGTACGTTCCTTAGGCAAAATGCCATTATAACAATTATGGCGCATATTGGCTGCTTTGTGCCTGCGTCGAGCGCTAATATAGGTGTTGTAGATAAGATATTTAGCCGGATAGGAGCTGGAGATAATTTAAGTAAGGGGCAGTCTACATTCATGCTTGAAATGCTGGAAACCTCGGCGATTCTTGCCCAGAGCACGCATAAATCTTTAGTGATATTAGACGAGGTTGGGCGCGGAACTTCGACTTATGATGGGGTTTCTATTGCTTGGTCAGTACTTGAACACATCCATGATAAAATAAGGGCAAGATGCTTATTTGCTACCCACTATCATGAGTTAACAAAAATGGATCAAACCTTACCAGCCTTGCAGAATTATACTGTTGATATAAATGATTCTGGCGATAATATAATTTTTTTGCATAAGATAAAAAAGGGCGCTGCTTCGCGTTCTTACGGCGTGCATGTGGCAGAGCTCGCTGGTCTTCCAAGATCGGTTATCAATAAAGCAAAATTGATTTTAAAAAGATTGGAACAAGATTCAAAAAAATCAAACAACAAAGTGTTAAAAGAAGAATCTTATAATATGAACTTTTTTGACAGCGCGCCGGAAGGGTATAATGCTTCCCATGTGCAAAATGAATCAGCGGATGAATATAAGAAACTGCTTGAGAAAATCAATAAGATTGACCCTGATCAGCTAACTCCAAAACAGGCGCTTGATGCTTTGTATAAATTAAAAGAAGAGGAAGGGGCGTGAGTAAAAATATTTGGGTTTTAGTAGATAGCAGAATTGGTAACGCCAATCAAGCAATTGATTTGGCAAGGAAGATATCAAGTTTTTCTGTTATAAAAGAAATTAAATATAATATTTTATCTAAGCTACCTAGTATTTTCTATAAATTTTATCCTATTCATATCAAAAGATCTGTATTGCACGAGTTAAGAAAACAGGAATTGCCTGATGTTATTATATCCTCGGGCAGAAGAACGGGGGCACTAGCGGTTTTTTTGAAAAAAATTGCCAAGCATGAAATTAAAATTATTCAAATTATGCGCCCTTGCATAAGCGCTGATTTTTTTGAGATGATTATTTTGCCCCAGCATGATGTTTTTAAAGAATCAACGGCTAATGTCTATAGAATTGTTGGGGCGCTGAATAATGTTCAAGAGAAAATAAAGAACACAATAGATGATTTTAGGCGGCATCATCCAACTTTACAAAATTTTATTGCAGTTTTGGTTGGCGGTTCCACCAAAAAAAATAAAATGACTATTTCAGATGCTGCTATTTTAGTAAGTAATTTGGAAAATATCTCTATTAACCATTCGGCAAACTTATTTATTTCTTTTAGTAGAAGAACGCCAGCAGACGTAAAAAAATATATTAAGTCAAAGCTAAATAAAGAGCATGTTATATATGACCCAGCAATAGATGGAAATAATCCGTATCCAGCCTTCATTGCTCTTGCAGATTATATAATAATAACTGCAGACTCTATTTCGATGTGTAGCGAGGCTGCGGCTACTGGAAAGCCATTATATATATATACACCAGACGGATTTACCTCAAAAAAACATCGTTATTTTGCTCAGCAATTAATTGATCTTGGCTACGCGAAGCAGCTAAAAAAAGATACTGATTTTTTGAAAAAATATGAATATGAACCTTTAAATGAGCTTGAAAACGTTGTCACAGAAATAAAGAAAAAATTCAAGCTTGATTAGTTTATAGTAAATCACTGTAATACTATTACTTGAGCGGTTTCAGGCAGTTACTGTTTTCTTCAGTTTACTGGAGAGGGTCAAATATTTCGTTATATAAACAAGCTACCTTTTTGCCAGCACGGAGCGTTAATTTTCCAAATACTTGCTCTACAATGATTAAGTTTTTATCCTTAGGATCAAGGCGAAAATTAACCATTGATTCTCTGAGGTCGTAATCCACAGCAAATATTGCTGGTATCTCGTTATTTCTATCGCGGAATTTTAAGTATGTAAATTCTCCATCATCGAAAACTTTAATTGGCGCTACTTCTTCATTGCCGCTCAAGGTATAATGAAAATTCAGTTTTTCAGGGTGCGCAAGATCTGGTACTGTTAGTTTCCCCTCTGAGGATCCAGAGGCGTAGCTTCTAATATGCTCGGAATCTTCCTGGTCTGGGTATAAGAACTTCATATTAAACACCATTCCTTCTGCTCTTATATCAGAGGCTTCTTCTGCATATAGTTCGAAGTAATATGTTCTTTTATTGGTAAGCAGAGTCATGTTAGTTGTGGCGTCTTCTGTGTCCATAGGTTTTATAAAGATTCTGTTGCCAGCGGGTACAATTTGCCAAGAGGTGGTATTACCCATTGAAATGCTTACAACAGATTCGTCAGGAGCTAGCTCAATACTTGCTTGATAGCCATAATAACCGATGAATTTAAATACATCTTCTTGATTATATGTGATAACTCTTATTCTGCTATCTGTTGGCGTAGGGCGAGATTCAATAACAGCTAGCGCTGTACTAACCATGGACAAGATACCAATAAATATAATTGCTTTTCTCATAACTTACTCACTTTTTTTATCTTTTAACATTTCTAATTTATAATCGGTAATCGTAAAATTAAAACGCGTACCTGGTTCTACTTCAATATTAATATTATCTATTTCATAATCAACGCTCAACTTCCAATCTTTGTGTTCTTCCATTTCGTCGCTTAAACTTTTTGCAATTGATGTAAATTTTATAACAGCGCTTGAAGTGGAAGTGTGTTCAATTGATGTTATTCTGATGCGTCTTTTTATATTTTTTTGATATTTCAATACTGGAGAGTCTGGATTATCAATGCTCATTGCGTTATAAAACCTTCGAAAAACAATCCTTGTTGAATTATTTTTTATATAAAGAAACTGGTTCTTTAATTTGTTGTAATCGTAATTCTCGCGCTTGGTAACGTAGTTTTTAATCATTATTTCAGAGATCGAAGCAAGAGGGTCGTTATATACTTGTTCGGCTCTGTGAATGGTTGCTGACTTGTCTACGTCTGATTTTGTACTAATTGTATATTTTTTTTGTACTACT
>JAHDBQ010000082.1 GCA_020630305.1 Alphaproteobacteria bacterium
GTAGGAGTTATGGAGCTAAATAAAGAGCAAAGTGAAGATTATATTCATATTCCAGCGAGAAAAAAACTAACCCTAGTAAATAGCTCTAATAATAGCTAAAAGCACTGCCTAAGTTTTATTTGCACTCAAGTAGAGATAGATTTTAAACCTACCTCTACTGAGTAGTGAATCATTATTTGTGTAACTATTTTACAAATTCTAAGAATATTCTCTTGTCAAAAGATCCCCGCTGAGATTTCTTTTTAGATCTTACTCTTTCTAATTCATCGATGTCATGGCCAATTTCATGGCTGAGCGCGTAAATTACCTCTAAAATATCTGCAAGCTCTTCTAGACTCTGCTCTTCAAGGAATTCATCTACTTCTTCTTGAAGCTTTATCTTCAGTTGCTGAAAATGCTCTTTTTTATCAAGAATGTGTATTTTAGGGACTCTGCCTGATTTTTTAATTATTTCAGGTATTTTATCGCGAACTAGTTTTTTTTGCAAATTAATCTCCCAGTCTAGAATTTAATTATTCAAAAAAATAACATATTTATCTAATGCAGTAAAACTGGTTATGCGATAAATTGCTAGATTAATTTAAGTAAGTCCTTTACGCTATTTACTGATTTTTCAAAGGCTTTTTTCTCTGAGCTATTAAGTTTTATCTCAACTACTTTTTCCACGCCTTTCCTTCCTATTACTACAGGAACTCCAACATAAAGACCTTTATAGCCATATTCACCTTTTAAATATGCTGCGCATGGTAGCACTTTTCTTTTATCATGAATATAGCTTCTTGCCATTTCAACTGCAGAAGCAGCAGGTGCGTAGAATGCAGACCCAGTAGCAAGCAAAGATACAATCTCTCCGCCGCCAGCTCTTGTTCTTTCTACGATAGCATCAACACGCTCTTTAGTGCTCCAACCCATTTCAACAAGATCAGGAACTGGAATGCCACTAATTGTTGAGTATCTTGTTAATGGAACCATAGTATCGCCATGGCCGCCGAGCACAAAACTATTTACGTCTTCAACAGAAACTTTAAATTCATCAGCTAAAAAACAGTTAAATCTTGCAGAGTCAAGAACCCCAGCCATACCAACGACCATCTCGGGTGGCAGACCACTTTCTTTCTGCATTACATATACCATGGCGTCAAGAGGATTAGTGATAACAATTACAAAAGCCTTGGGAGCATTCTCTTTAATGCCTTTAGCAACAGTGCGCATTACGCCTGCGTTAACTGCAACAAGATCATCACGGCTCATGCCTGGCTTCCTTGCCACACCCGCAGTGACGATAACTACATCAGCGCCTTTAATATCCTTATAATCACTGGTGCCACTTACGTTTACATCTGCGTTGTGTATTGCAGCCGTTTGAGCGATATCTAGCGCTTTACCTTTGGCTTTGCCTTCTGTAAGGTCAAACAACACAATGTCTCCTAGAGCTTCCTTAGTAATTAAGTGCGTCAGCGTGCCGCCAATATTACCACCTCCAATAAGTGCAATTTTAGGTCTTTTGTGCATATTTCCTCTCTGTAGTTATTTTTAATTAAATATTTTTTACAACTCTTGTTGTAATTGTCATGCATTATTAAATTTGTATAGTTTATAAATGCTTTATGCATTAATTACAACTAGTAAATTACTGGATGCATATAATTTATAATAACATTTTTTAATATAAATTACAAATTAATGTTTTTCTGTATGGCGCAATATAGTAAAAACATTTAAAACTTGTTGTATAAATTGATTGATTTGTGGGCGTGAAGTGATTTTTCTATCTATTTCTAGTGGTAAATAAGTATGGTCTAAATATTTAGTTATACTTTTTACCTTAAGATATTTATAGAATAAGGAAGAGCGGTATAATTGCGCAATTCTATTTTAAAATTCTTGCTAAAAATGCGTTTTTTAAGTTTACACGGTAAATATAAACTAATAACTGTATATCATAGGTTGATGCATTTAATAATTAGGCGCACACATGTTATTTTAATTTTAATTGGAGATAGGAAAATGAGAAGGTAAGAACATACAGAATGGATTGATAAAGATGATAGAGATAATTCGTCAGAGCAAGAACTGGACCCAGTAGTTCAACAAATTTAAGGAAAAAATAACTTGAGAGTTAATCTTGATTTAAGAGTTGGAGTAGCCGAATTATTTATCAAAGCTTACGGTATACAAACTGCTTATAGCAATTATATTATGGCAAACCCAGGAAAATGATTTGAATAATATATTATTTTTTGCCTCGCATGCAGCAGCAATAACTTTCTTTCATATGCATTCTGATTCAGAATATATAACAGAAAAAAACTCAAGCCAACTAAATTTTCTTGCTGAGCAGAATCATCTACGATTACTTTATATTATGCAAATGGCTTTGATGGTTTCATTAACTCCCTGGAAAAAAATTTAAGGATTCATAATAGGCAAGAAAGAAGATGTGCTGAAGATCAAGAAAGAGATACACGTGCACCTTATAATGTAAGAAATACTGAAATTAACTTTGGAAATATTAACATCGTTTTAAATAATACAGAAATCAATCCGCAAAATTATATTTCAAGGAAGGGGATAGATGATGTAGATAATAGTGAAAATTTTGCATGGTATTTGGTTTTTTGTACTGAATTTTAAGGAATACCACTGCATTACTGTATAATAACATGGCTTTAGACTTACATTTAGCAGGTCATGAATTTAATGTATTAGAAGATTTTCCGGTGCCAGCTCCTGCAGCAAAACAAAATAGAATTATGCACCAGGCAAATAGCTAGAACCAAGACCTTCAAGGTTATATACCAAGAGAATATGAATATCAATACCTCATTTCTGGTATGCGCCCAGATAATTTAATTCAAAGAGAGGCAAATGCAACGCTGCGTTGGTTCGAAGAAGTATTGGGGTGGGATGAAGCAAGAGTGAATGGTTTGAATGTAGAAAATATATAATATATTTTTAAATTATTCCAGAAAGCGGATGTTTGAATCCAAATCATTATATTGCTTATCTTCAGGTATAAATGCATGAAAATTGGGATGCATAATATCCTAACCTCATAAAACATTTCAATATATAAATTTACCAGTTGCGACTTGCAAGAACTAAGATTAGATTAATGCAAAAGGTGACCGTAAATGTACTACCGCCACCCACCACTAAAATAGCTTAAACCGCCTGGTATAAGCTGTTTAATCTTTTAGAGAAAGCACCAGCATCAACCACAGGCTCACCTTCTATAATACAGGCTTGATCGTATAATAAATGCACAAGCTCTTTATTAAGCTCAGCTTTGCCATTGTCATTAATCTCACTATTAATTTTTTGAACAATCTTATGATTCGGATTAATTTCAAGAATTTTTGCTGTAGCGCTATTTAACTGTTTTTGTTCAATTAAATATCTTTCCATACGGATATCCATTGCCCCGTCAGCAACCGCCAAACAAGAAGGGCTAGATGTAAGTTTCTTTGAAATTTTGACATCTTTCACCAAATTACCCAACGCTTCTTTACAATAATTTATCAAAGCCTCATGATTAGTATCATTTTCTTTTTCAGCCTCTTCTTTTTTATCATCCTTTTTTGAGTCATTAAGATCAATATCACTGCGCGTAACAGATTTTAGCTCAACTTCTTTGTAATTATTATTTACATTGACCCAGAAATCATCAACAGTGTCAGAGAACAATAACACATCAATTCCTTTATTCAAAAAACCTTCAATTTGTGGATTATTACGCAGCTTTGCTGGGTCATCACCGCTTAAATAATAGATAGTTTTTTCCTCGTCTTTGCAATTTGCAATATATTCATCAAGGCTAATCATTTTATCATGCAGAGCGCTTCTAAAAATACAAACTTCAAGCAGTTTCTCATTATCATTAGTTGCCTCGCACAAACCCTCTTTTAGCACGCCGCCAAAATTATTCCAGAATATTTGGTAACCTTCAGGGTCCTTATCTTTTTTCTTTTTAAGCTCAGAAAGAACTCGCTTAGTGATAGATTTCTTAATTTTGTCCATAGTTGCATTTTGCTGAAGAGTCTCGCGGCTGATATTTAGCGGCAGATCTTCTGATTCCACAACACCCCGCATGAATCGCAAATATTGGGGAATGATATCGATATTCTCATCAGCAATAAACACCTTTTTTATGTAAAGCTTCACGCGGCATTTTCTGTCTGGATGGAATAGGTCAAACGTCTTTGCGGTTGGTATGAATAACAGATTCGTAAATTCTACAACACCCTCATTGCGATTATGCATAGTAACCCAAGGCTCATCTGCAGCATATGAAACCGTCTTGTAGAATTCCTTATATTGCTCCTCGGAAATTTCTGATTTATTTTTAGTCCAAAGAGCTGAAGATGAATTTACCTGATTTTCCTGCCCTTCTTCATCGATGAAAAATATTGGCGCAGAAATATGGTCTGAGTAGCTTTTAATAATATGTTTAATACGGAAATGATCAACAAAACTTTCTTCAGATTCTTTTATGTATAAAATAATTTCTGTACCGCGTCCAAACTTACGATCTGAATCAGCGATCAGATATTCGCCCTGACCGTCAGAGCTCCAGCTATATACTTTATCCTCACCAGCTTTCCTGGTAGTTACCATTATTTGGTCCGCTACCATAAAGGAAGAATAAAAACCAACACCAAATTGCCCAATTAACTGGCTGTCTTTTTTATTATCACCTGATAGTTTGTTTAAGAAAGCCTGAGTTCCGGAGCGTGCAACTGTCCCTAGATTTTCAGTTAAGTCTTCGCGGTTCATGCCAATACCGTTATCACGAATTGTAATAGTTTTTGCTTCTTTATCTACAGAGACTGAAATCTTAAAATCAGGGTCGTCTTTTATAAGATCGCTATTTGTTTGGCTTAAATATCTAAGCTTGTCGCACGCATCTGAACTGTTTGAGATCAACTCACGCATAAAAATCTCTTTATTCGTATAAAGAGAATGAATCATTAAGTGTAATACTTTGCCTATTTCAG
>JAHDBQ010000083.1 GCA_020630305.1 Alphaproteobacteria bacterium
GTTTGTCATACATATTTGCAAAATCACTTGCAGGGGGGTAGATGTTTAATCCAACCGGAGGTTTGATTCTAGCAACCCTTCCACCTTCTTGGTCTATGAATATTGGCGCTTCTCTATCTGGAAAAATGCTTTTGAGATCCTCAGTTAACTTGAGTAGCTGCTCTTTTGAACTGATATTCCTGCTAAATAATACAAATCCGTACGGATTTGAATCCAGAAAAAATTCTTTTTCTGGAGTGGTTAATGATGTACCTGATATACCAAAAATTACTGGCTTTGTCATATATAAACTTTACTCTTTTTAAAACTTTAGTTCCACTAATTTACCCATTAAATATATAGTTTTTTATAGCTCAAGGGTACTTGAAAAAAAGCTCATTGCATCTATCCGTTCCTATCTAGATTACCAATGCTAGAGAATTTGTCAACATAATAAAGCTGAATATTACCAACCGAACCATTACGGTGCTTGGCAACTAGCACTTCTGCTATATTATGCGCCTTATCTAGCTGCTCTTGCCACTCTGAATATTTTGGGTCACCTGGTTTTGGCTCTTTTCTTTTTAAATAATATTCTTCGCGGTACAAGAACATAACAAGGTCAGCATCTTGTTCAATAGATCCTGATTCTCTTAAGTCTGAAAGCATCGGTCTTTTATCCTCTCTTTGCTCTACGGCCCTTGAAAGCTGAGAAAGAGCGATCACTGGGATGTTAAGCTCTTTTGCAATCGCTTTCAGGCCTTGTGTAATTTCAGAAATTTCCAATACTCTGTTATCTGTCTTAGTGGATCCACGCAGTAGCTGCAAATAGTCAACAAAAATAATTCCTAGATTATGCTTTCTTTTAAGCTTTCTAGCTCTTGCCCTTACTGCCGCGATTGAAAGCGCAGGTGTGTCGTCAATAAAGAATGGCATCTCGGCTAGCTCTGTAGCTGATTTTCGTAAGTCATTGTAATGTTCTTCACTTACCTTACCGCTTCTTAACTGAGTGGAGTCTATACGAGCCATCATTGAAAGTAGCCTGCTAGCTAGCTGCTCAGCTGACATTTCAAGCGAGAAAAAACCAACAGAAGGCGCCTTCTCGCCTTCCTTAGCTTTTTTGGCTAGAGCCCTGCAGGCATTAAATGCAAAATTGATAGCGAAAGCTGTTTTACCCATAGATGGTCTACCGGCGATGATTACTAAATCTGAATTTTGGAAGCCTGAGAGCTTATGGTCAAGATCTATCAAGCCGGTTGAAACACCAGTCACATGATCAGTATTTTTCATTGCTCTATTAATGCTATCTAGGGACTCGCTTACAGAATCTCTCATAGCAATGAATCCTTTGTCATTAAGACCTTCACTAGCTAAATGATATAATTTCGTTTCTGCAAGCTCTAGCTGATCTGTTGCTGCTTCCTCTAGAGTGGAGTCGTATGCATTGTTAACTATCTCCTCACCTATTGTAATTAGATTCCTTTTTAAGGCTAGCTCATAAATTATTTTACCATAATCTTTTGGATTAATAACCACCATAGCAATAGTAGTTAGCTTTTGTATATACTCATTGCCTTCAGCCTCTTGATATAAAGGCTCTTTTTCAAGCATAGATCTTAAAGTTACCGCAGTTGCACTCAGTCCTTTTTCATTAAGGATCTCTATTGCTGCATATATTTTCTGATGCAATGTTTCGAAAAAATGTTCCGGGCGTAAGAACTCATTCACTTGCTCTAAAAGCGAACTATTGATAATAATAGCCCCAAGCAGCATTTGCTCCGCTTGAATATTAGACGGAAGCTTTCTTGTGAGCTCTTCTGTTGCTACGGCTTGCTCCATATACTTTATACCTCTCTTAAGTATTTATCGGCTTCAAGCGCAGCCATACAACCAGTGCCTGCCGCTGTTACTGCTTGCCTGTAGATTTTATCTTGTACGTCACCTGCTGCATAGACACCTTCTATACTTGTTTTAGTAGAATCAGGGGCTGTTATTATATAACCTTCATCATCCATTTTAAGTAGCCCTTTGAACATATCAGTATTTGGTTTATGGCCAATTGCCACGAACACACCTTCGCAAGCAAGATCCGTAACTTCCTGATTTTTTGTGCTTTTAATTTTAACCCCAGTAACTGACTTTGGTTCTTCAGTGCCTACTACTTCTTCTAGTTCATGGTCCCAAATAACTGATATTTTATCATGAGCTAATAATCTGTCTTGTAGAATTTTTTCAGCGCGCAGCTCGTCTCTTCTGTGAATCAGATGAACCTTGCTTGCATGGTTAGTTAAGTATAGAGCTTCTTCTACAGCTGTGTTTCCTCCGCCAATAACCGCTACTTCTTTGCCTTTAAAGAAAAATCCGTCACATGTCGCGCAGCCAGAAACACCAAAGCCTTGGAATTTTTGCTCTGAATCAAGGCCTAGCCACTTTGCCTGAGCACCGGTTGAAATAACAATAGTATCTGCTTCATATATATCGCCAGACGATGTATATGCCTTGAACGGCTTAGAATCTAGCTCTACTTTTTCTACATAATCGTGAACTAAGTTTGTGCCTACCTTTTCTGCCTGTTGCTCCATTTCTTGCATTAGCCATGGCCCCTGAATAGTCTCTGCAAAACCCGGGTAATTCTCAACATCAGTAGTAATGGTTAACTGGCCACCAGGCTGCATACCGTGAATTAGAGTCGGCTCAAGTGAAGCTCTGGCTCCGTAAATTGCTGCGCTAAGGCCCGCTGGACCAGAGCCAATAATTAGCATATTAGTTTTTTTTACTTGATTAGTCATCGTGATATAGTTTCTTGGTTAAATATTTGCTTCATATATTAAAGAAAAATCTTAGATAAAGCAATAGTAGTTTGCTCAAAGGAATGGTTTTTTACAAAAGAATTCATGCATAGCTCAAGAAATATATTTTTGTGACATTAAACTCATATAGCAAACGCGATTATTTTCTACCCAGCTAAATATTTATTTCATCTTGAAATAAAAAGACTATACTCAATGGAGTATTAATTTAAAAAGATAAACAACAAATGAGCTGGATAATTTTTCTGACTATAGTAGTGACCCTAATAGTTCTAGACCTTGGTCTTTTTAATAAGAAAGAAGAGGCAATGAGTCTAAAGCAAAGCCTTACTTTAAGCTCATTTTACATTATAATAGCGTTGCTTTTTGGCGTTTATGTATTATATTCGATGGGCCCTGAGCATGCTAGTAATTACTATACCGGCTTTTTACTGGAGAAAGCTATGTCGTTAGATAATATTTTTGTTATCACTATTATTTTTAAATTTTTTCAAATTCCAGGAAAGTACCAGCACAGGGTTTTATTCTGGGGGATATTGGGAGTTATAATACTCAGAGCGATAATGATCTCAGCTGGTGCAGCAATCCTTGCAAAGTTTGAGTGGGTGTTGTTTATTTTTGCAGTAATACTAATTCTAACTGGCGTCAAAACCCTTTATTTTGCGCATGATAGTGAGATGAATATAGAAGATATGCGTGCTTACAAATGGCTACGCAGCAAGCTTAATATATATCCGAAGATTGTGGGTAATAAATTTATAATAAAAGAAAATAATATCTATTATATCACGCCGCTTTTTTTAGCGCTAATTATCATAGAATTTATGGATCTTATTTTTGCAATCGATAGCATACCAGCCATATTCGCAATTACCAAAAATAGCTTTATAGTATACACTTCAAACATCTTTGCAATACTTGGCTTAAGAGCATTATTTTTCTGTCTTGCAGATATTGTTAAACGTTTTCATTATTTAAAATATTCACTGGCTATCATTCTGATATTGATCGGGATAAAAATAATAGTTGCACATTTTGTTAAAGTGCCAGCATACATACCGCTCTTAGTAACAGTTTTGCTGATACTAGCCGGCATAGCAGCTTCTTTATTTTTAAAAAAAGAAGAGAGTGAAGAGAAGAGCGCTTAGTATCTAGAAAATATTATAACTAATGCTGAAATATAGTTCTGTTGTTTACAATAGTTTGCTATTTTTGTATAACATTTGATTTTAATACAATTAAAATCAAAGGGAAAAGTAATGAAAATAAATGAAAAGCACGGCCGCGCAATACAAAATATTATACGCAATAACGCCCCAGAGGAAGTAATCAAATATTATCATGATCATCATCTGCATATTGACGGTGAGTTCGCTGTAGCTGGTTTTTACTCCGGTGTCACTGCTTTATTCTATGCAAATGCTAGGCATAAGCCAGAAATCGTGGAGGCGTTGATAAAAGAAAGCGCAGTGGAGATGTTTGGAGAAGGGGATTGTAGCCCTAATTTAGTTTTTCTTGATTTGTTTTAGTTGTTTTATGCTTTTGTAATAAATTTGGTACGATAACTAAATTTGCAAACTATTATTATTCGCAGCTATTGTAATTACAATCTTCTTTGGTTAGCTAGGAATTATATCACTTTAATGCTGAGTGCGTGTAGTCCTTGGTTGAATTCTTCTTCAAGTAGTTTGTTTATTATTCTATGTTGTTCAAGTGGGGTTTTTCCATTCAGGGTTTCAGCAGATATTATTATTTTGAAGTGAGATTCTCCACTATTATTTGGGTTACCTGCATGTCCAGCATGTTTGTGACTCTCATCTGCTATTTCTAAATGCTGTGGGTTTAATGCATTTAATTTTTTATTTATTGAAGTTTTTTTGTTCATGGTTTAAAATATGCTTTTAAAAGTTTTTTCAATTTGTTATGTTGACGTAGCGATGGTCATTATGATAACATTGAGTCAATATGTCAAGTAAACAAAATTTTATGAGCAATTTACAAAAATCTATAACTAAGGCTGGTCAGGGTCTTTTACTTCGCGTAGAGATGAATAATCGTCATGAGCTCAATATTTTATTTGATGACATTAGTCAAATAATAGAAAAATTTCGCTCAATAGTTGAAAAGGCTTACCGAGAAATTGATAATGGCGAGCTTATTGAGAGTGATGATAAAGCGGTGCTATTTATTATTTTGCCTG
>JAHDBQ010000084.1 GCA_020630305.1 Alphaproteobacteria bacterium
CTACTTGCATTGCATCGTCATTAAATATTGCAATTTCTGTTGCCGCCTCTAGCGACTCAGCATGGACAATCAAAGGATTATGACTCGGCCTATTTTTTGCCTTGAATATTTTCGCGCAAGCATCAGCATTTCTAGCATCAGCACCAAGGCCGTAAACGGTTTCGGTTGGAAAGGCAACAATTCCGCCATCCTTAATTATTTTCGCTGCTTTTTGAATATCTTGCATAATAATTTCTTTTAGAAAAAACTCTAAACTTGCTGGAAATCTGCAAGCAACGCAAAAATCTTCTTTACTTCATTTAGTAAGATCATACGATTCTCAGCAACTTCAAGGTTCTCATCTTTTACCATTATATTATCGAAAAAATTAGCCATTTCTTTTTTTATACCAAGTAATTTAGTTAACGCCGCTGGAAAATCTTTTTGATTAACTAACTCAGTGATTTCTGAATTGATTTTTTTGGTCGCCTTGAATAAATTTATTTCATGCTCGCTGGCAAACAATGATTCATTCACTTTTTTGCCCGCAAGATCAGTATCTTTAATAATGTTACTTGCCCTTTTATATAGACTAAGTAACGCATCTCCATCTTGTGTTTTCAAGAAATCTTGCAGAGCCTCTAGCTTTAATTTGATAATATTTAAATCACTCTCATTCTTAAGGTTAAGTACGCCTGCAATAATATTATGGTCAAATTCACTTTTAAAGAAATGCTTAATGCGCTCTTCGATAAAAGAAATTATCTCGTCTTTTTGTTTTTGCTCAAAACTTATTTGATTCCCATAATTATTAAGCGCAAATTCAACCAATTTTACCAGATCTAAGGATAAATTATTTTCTAAAATAATACGGATAATACCAAGCGCTTGGCGCCTTAGCGCAAATGGATCCTTTGATCCTGTTGGCTTCTCTCCAGCAATCATAAGTCCGCATAAGCTGTCGATTTTATCAGCCAGCGCAACTATTGCAGCGCTAGATTCTGGGCATCTATCCGCAGGACCTTGTGGCTTGTAATGATCGCGCACTGCGACTGCCACTTGCTCTTGCAGGCCTTCTGCTTTCGCGTAATAATAACCCATAACACCTTGCAAGTTCGAGAACTCATCTACAACTTCAGAAACTATATCTCCCTTGCAAACAAGTGCTGCTTGCTGAGCAGTACTATCATCTGGCGCAAGATATTTGCTAAGCTTTTCAAGCCTTAAAGTTTTCTCTTTTAAGGTTCCAAGGCTCGCGTGGAAAATAACTTTCTCCAGCTTTTTAGATTTTTGCTGAAGAGTCGTTTTTAAATCCTGATTATAAAAATATAAAGCATCAGCAAGTCTGGCAGACAGAACTTTCTCATTTCCTGATATAATAACCGAGTCATCTTCTGGAGCGATATTTGAAACAAACAAGAAATATGGCGCAAATTTTGAGTTATCATTTTTTTCAAACAAACTAAAATATTTCTGATGCAATCGCATGGCGCTAACTAAAATATCGCTAGGAACTGATAAAAATTGCTGATCAATTCTGCCAGTCATAATTTGCGGATACTCAACAAGGCCAGTCACTTCTTCAAGTAATTTTGGATCATCTTTAACATCCAGATTTAATTTATCAGCCGCCTTCTGGAGCTCATTTTTTATGTATTCTTGGCGCTTAGCGAAATCTAGAATGACATATTGTTTCTCGAGTTGCGCCTGATAATCTTTAAAATTACTAACTTCAAAGGAATCTGGCGCCATAAAGCGATGCCCGAAGGACAGGTTATGACTTTTTAAATGACCATATTCAAATTCTAAAGCATCACCATCAAACACACAAAGAATATTTTGCAGCGGCCTTACCCACTTAATTTTATTGTCAGACCAATACATCGACTTTGGCCAAACATACTCAGCAATAGGCTCTGCTAAGCTATTTTGCAGAATATCTTTTAGCATTTGCTCTGGCTTTTCTTTGTTATACACAAAAAAACTCATGCCTTTTATTTCCTTCTCTTGCAGCAAATCAGGACTAATATTATTTGCCGCGCAAAAGCCTTGAATAGCCTTCTCTGGCGCCCCAACTTTAGGCCCTTTTAGTTCAACTGAGCAGGATGGCAAAGATGCTGGCAAATCTTGCACATGCAAGGTGATTCTTCTTGGCGTTGCATATAAATTAATCTCGCCGTGACTAATTTCGTGCTGCTTAAAATATTTCTCAAAAATAATTTTATACCCGGCAATCGCCTGCTGCTGCATCATTGCTGGTATTTCTTCAGAAAATAACTCTAATATTAACTCGCTCATTTATTTTGCCTCCATTCCCTGATCTTCCATCCAGGCCTGACAGGCAAGCTTGGCTAAATTCCTAACTCTGGCAATATATGCAGCCCGCTCTGTTACGCTAAGGGCTCCGCGCGCGCAAAGCAAGTTGAATATGTGACTAGCATGAATGCAATATTCATATGCTGGCATTGGTAATTTTTCTTCAACTAATTTCTGCCCCTGATTTTCTGCATCTTTAAAGTGACGTAATAATATTTCAGTATCAGCAAGCTCTAAATTAAACTTGGAGAATTGCTTCTCGGCGTCAAATTCTATCTGACCGTAAGTTAGAGCCTTCTCGCCCTCTTGCCCATTCCAGTCAAGATCTTTTACATTGTCAATATTTTGAATATATAAAGCCAGCCTCTCAAGGCCATATGTAAGCTCACCCGCAACAGGCCTGCACTCAATGCCACCAATTTGCTGCATGTAAGTAAATTGTGAAACTTCCATACCGTTGCACCATACCTCCCAGCCAAGACCCGAAGCACCTAAAGTCGGAGACTCCCAGTCATCTTCTACAAATCTAATATCATGGTTTTTAGGATCAATGCCTAACACCCTAAGGCTGTTTAAATATAGCTCCTGAATATTTTCTGGTGATGGTTTTAATACAACCTGAAACTGATAATAATGCTGCATACGGTTAGGATGCTTAGCATAGCGACTATCAGTCGGCCTTCTACATGGCTGAACATATGCTACGTTCCATGGTTTTGGGCCAAGAGCGCGCAATACAGTAGCCGGATGAAAAGTACCAGCTCCTACTGCCGCGTCGTATGGCTGCAAAATGGCGCAGCCCTGATCTTGCCAATATTGTTGTAGCTTAAAAATTATTTCCTGAAACGATAATTTTTGCATAGTATATTTCCAAATTTAGAGTTCGGTCTGCAGTATACTATAAATCAAACAAAAAATACAATATTATTTTTCTTTATTTGTTCCAAGAAATAATTCCCCAATATCTAGCGACTTAAAATACAATCTAATATGATTTTATTTCACGTGGAGTGATTAGTATAATCGTGCTATCAACAATTATTCCTTAATCATATGAAGGGTCATGATCATAATCGCCGATCGGTTCGACGCTAGGCTCACAATTTTCCATATAAGGATCATAATACTTATCTTGCATTTTCTCCATTTCCTCTACACCTCTTTCAAAACCAAGCCTTGCTAGCATTGAACCTAGCTTTTCATCATGCTCGTCAGCTGCCCAGATATCTATTCCTTTCTCATATTCTATGAACTTCTCGCATAACGGCAAATTATTAAAATCTAAAACTTCTGCAAATTCAGTAATGAGCTCAAGATCACAACCATCTTTATCTACATAAAATTCAAAAACATTTTCTATAGATTGATAATTTAACAATATTCCTACAGCATCATTTTCTATAAACATTTCAAATTTACATGCTCCAATATTCTTATATATATTCATAACATCAATAATATTTTTTTTCTTTAGATTATAGAAGTTATTATCATTACAATACTCTAAAAATTCAGCGTATGATTCTTGAAACTGATAGATGTCTTGCAAAGACATGTTTTTTAAACCTCTAGCCTCAAAAGAAAGTTCACAGTTATTTAGATAGCCATCAAAAGAGTCTTGCAGATTAGGAAGATAATCTCCAGCTATAAATGTACTCTTGAGATCAACGCCGAACCACTCTTGACAAGCCTTCGCCAGAATATCAATTAATTCAATTGAGTCTTCTGCTGTTAAACCCTTCATTTCTAACCATTCTTTTAATACTGCGTTTTCTGCTTTAATTAGATTATTTATATCACCTTGTTTTTTCTTAGGTTTTTCGTTACTCCACCTTTCCTTATCTTTTGCCCATCTATTTTTATTATCTTCGTGTCTATAATCGTATTTATATCGAAGGCTTGTATTATAATGATGGTTAACCCACAAGCTAGCTGCTGTTGCACCTGATGGAGCCATTGGCATCATATCAATAGCATCTTCCCAAGAAAAATTCTCTTTATTTATAACAAGATCTAAAAGCATACGGTGTATTATAAATGACGATGGGTTACGATGAGCTTCCTCTCCAAATAATAAATATGTAAGTTTTTCTGTATATTTTTCTAATTCAGCAGTGTTTCCTTCAATAGAGTTGTAATCATAGGAAGTGTTCTGTAATTTAGCTAATACTATCTCCGCTATCTGTTTATCAGTAACAACAAATGCTTCTTTACTATCTTCATCCTTAAATGAACTTATTTTCCTGGCAATTTTTATATATGAATTTAGCCCTCTTACAAGAGCAGTTTGCTTGCAACTATTATATACAGTAAACATAGTTTTAATACCAAGAGTTGTTGATAACTTTACTACAAAGTCTTTATGTACAACTTTATCATCAAATTCATAAAGTCCATTTCTTTCTTCCTGTTCGTTTTTAAGATCATTTTTATTTGAACGATTAATTAATCTAATATTAGAAATTAGGTCTAATATGCCATACCCTTCAGAAACATCTATCTCTTTAATAGTCTTGCGCCTACCACCTTGTTCTCTACCAGATAAATCTTTGTTTTTTTTACGGTAATATATTAAAGCCTCCTCATTACAATTAAATAGTCTTATTGCCATTT
>JAHDBQ010000085.1 GCA_020630305.1 Alphaproteobacteria bacterium
AGGCAATAATGGATCTGGTAAATCCAGTTTATTTAAAATAATTTCTGGAGAGTTGCTGCCATGCTCTGGAAAAGTATTGCTCGGCCAAAAAGACATAACAAACCTACAGCTACAGAAGAGAGCAAATTACATCAGTACTATTTCGCAAAATATAAATAAAGGTACTATCAGTGGATTTTCTTTATTAGAGAATATTATCTTGAGCAATATGAGATCCAAACGGGCCAATTTTAAATCATACAGCAAAAAAAGAGAACAAATATTCGCAATGATTGAAGAGCTTGATTTAGGCCTTGAACAATTTTTGGACCAGGATATGAGCTCTCTTTCTGGCGGCCAACGTCAAGCGATTGCTTGTTTGATGTCAGTCTATCCAGCACCCATCTTATTATTAATGGATGAACACACAAGCGCCCTTGATGGCAAAACAAAACAAAAAGTGATGAGATTTTTGAATAAAAGAATTACTAGCCAAAAAATTACCACCTTAATGATCACCCATGATTTACAAGATGCACTTGATTATGGAAATAAACTTATAGTAATGCATGATGGAATGATTAGTGATATATTAATCGGCAAGCAAAAATCTAATTTAAGTAAAAATGATTTATTTGAGATAATAAACAAGGGAAGAGAATAAGATGTTACAAACCTATTTAGAAGTTATCCCAAGCGGAGTTTTACAAGGACTTATATTAGCATTGATTGTACTTGGCATTACTATTTCATTTAAGTTCTTAGACTTTCCAGACTTAACAGCAGAAGGCTCTTACCCACTTGGCGGAGCAGTTTGCGCAGTGTTGATGATTAATGGCTATAACATTTCCTTAGCGATTTTATTAGCAATTATTGCTTCAGGAGCTCTCGGAATATGCACAGCATTACTACATATAAAATATAAAATCGACACTCTTCTTGCTGGAATAATTATCAGCACAATGAATTATAGCGTGATTTTAAGAATTATGGGCAAGCCAAACTTAAATTTATTCGGTAGCAATAACTTACTAAACAGCATCGAGGGTGGAGTATATTCACAAATTGCTATAATTGCTGCAATCAACTTGTCGATCATTTTCATCTTACATCTATTTTTAAAGACCGAAAAAGGCTTAAGATTTAGAGCTGTTGGGCTTAATAAAGAATGCGCTGAGAAGCAAACAGTAAATTTAAATAAACATATTATAGCTGGATTATTCACAGGCAATGCATTATGTGGACTTGCTGGCGCACTTATTGTTCAGGTACAAAATTATGCTGATATCAATATTGGATTTGGCATCGTGATACATGCAATTGCAGCAATGATGATAGGCGAAAAAATAATTGGCAATAATAGCTTTGCCAAGATTGTTATATTGCCGATAATTGGCGCTCTCATATACCAGCAAATTCAAGGTTTTGCAATCAGCGCTGGCCTAAATCCAAGTGATATTAAATTTCTAACAGGAGTTATCATTATTACTATTATTGCCATTGCGCGTCCAGATATTCTAAAAAAGAATTGAACGATATGCAAAAAAAGATTATCTTCTAATATAATTTATTATCAACTATATTTACATATCTAATGACAAATCGAAAAACTCTAGTTTGGCTAAGGCAAGATTTAAGAATCAAAGACAATCCAGCTCTTTATGAAGCGGCAGAAAAAGGTGACGTGATTGCCCTTTATATATACGACGATAAAAGCAACGACTGGGAAATTGGAGAGGCGCAAAAATGGTGGCTACATAAAAGCCTTGAATCATTGCAAACAGATTTGACAAAAAACAACATAAGGCTTATCTTGCGTTCTGGAAAGACAGATAAAATCTTAAACAATATTATAAAAGAAACGTCCCCTGATGCAATATATTGGAATAGATGCTATGAACCGCAGGCAATAAAAAGAGATAGCAAGATCAAAGAAAATCTGTCAAGTAATGGAATTGAAGTAAAAAGCTTTAACGGATCCTTATTATTTGAACCTATGCATGTTAAAAATAAAAGCGGAGAATTCTTTAAAGTTTTCACACCCTTTTGGAAGAGCTGCCTTTCTGCGCCCGCGCCAAGAGAGGTTCTAGGCACGCCTAAATTTAATAATCAAAATAATTATGCAGATATAATGTCAGAAGATTTGAACTCCTGGCAACTCCTACCGACTAAACCTAACTGGGCCAGTAGATTTGCAGAATTTGGATCCCCTGGAGAGAAAAACGTCCATGAAGCCATAAATAATTTTATAGATAATGCATTAAAAGGCTATGCAAGCAATCGTGATATACCTGGTATTATTGGAACATCAAGAATTTCCGCTCATTTGCATTTTGGCGAGATTAGCCCCAATATAATATGGGAAAAAATTCATGCAATCAGAGAACAAGACTCTTTAGCAAAGGACATCTACAGATATCTTGCAGAAATTGGTTGGCGAGAATTTTCTTATCACTTATTATATCATAATAAAAACCTTTCCCATGCTGCATTTAACAAAAAATTTGATCAATTTCCTTGGGCAGATAATAAAGATCATTTCAGCGCATGGAAAAAGGGGCAGACGGGCTACCCAATAGTCGATGCCGGAATGAGAGAGCTATGGCACACAGGCTGGATGCATAATAGAGTGCGCATGATAGTCGCATCATTCCTCACTAAACATTTGCTAATTCACTGGAAAAAAGGAGCGGACTGGTTCTTGCATACACTACTTGATGCTGACCTTGCTAACAACTCTGCCGGCTGGCAATGGGTAGCTGGATGCGGCGCAGATGCAGCACCTTATTTTAGAATTTTTAATCCAATTATTCAAGGGGCTAAATTCGACTCTAAAGGAGAATATATAAAAAAATGGGTACCCGAAATTGCCAATTTGCCAGATAAATATATTCACTGCCCGTGGGAGGCTTCAGAAGAATTCCTGCATGGGTGTGGTGTAAAGCTCGGCAAAGATTATCCAAAGCCCATAGTGGATCATGCAACCGCTAGAAATGTAGCAATGGCTGCTTACGGCGAGATAAAAAGATAAGCTACAGCGCAAAAAATTACCACTGTGGTTTTATATTTTTTTGCAGAATATTGATATTTTTTGTTTTAACAATAATCATAATATGATATAGATATTAACTTCAGAAGAAATGCAATTGCAGCTAATTTAATATATTTATTAAATGCGTAGCAAATTGATCTAAATTTAACTTAACAATTTAAGGAACATAATAATGGCAGGAAGTTTAAATAAAGTTGTGCTTATAGGTAATCTTGGTCGTGATCCGGAAATAAGATCCACTAGCGATGGTCGCGAGATAGCGAATTTCAGTATTGCAACTACTGAAAGCTGGAAAGACAAAATGACCGGCGAGAAAAAAGAAAAGACAGAATGGCACAGAGTTGTTGCATTCAGTGAAGGTCTAGTTAGAGTAATCAAAAACTATGTAAAAAAAGGCACTAAACTCTATATTGAAGGCCAGCTGCAGACCAGAAAATGGATGGATAATGAAAACAAAGAGCGCTACACTACAGAAGTAGTTCTACAAAACTACAATTCAAACTTAATATTGCTAGACTCAAGAGGCGGTGATGCAATGGGCATGCCTGGCCAAAATTCTTCAATGAATCAAACTGCAAGCCAGGGCGCTACGCAAGAATTTGACAATAGCGAATTAGATGATGAAATACCTTTCTAAACTGATTATATTTATATGCTTATTTTCCATTTCTGCATGTCAAAGTTTTGACTTTGAAGGCACAGGGATGGATAAAAAACTTGTAAGAGGTGGTGGATTTGTATTTACCACCTACCAAAGAATCACCGACAAAACAAAGCCATTTATATTTTATATAGAAGGCGACGGAGCAGCTTTTAAAAGGGGAATGCCAAATTACAACCCAACACCAAGAAACCCTGTTGCCCTAAGACTTTCATCTCTAGATAAAAGACCTAATGTAGTCTATATAGCGCGCCCTTGCCAGTTCACGCCAATGTCAGAAAATCCAAAATGCGACTCTAGATATTGGACTACTCATAGAATGTCACCAGACTCTATAGCTGCAATAAACGAGGTGATCAACAAGATCAATAACGGCCAAAGATTTACAATTGCCGGATTTTCGGGTGGCGGAGCAGTTGCGCCTCTTATTGCCACTAGAAATAATTTGGCTAAAGAAATTATAACTATCGCCGGTAATTTAAATCATGTTGCCTTTTCTAGGCACCATGGACATGAGCCAAAATACATGTCTCCATCTTTAAATCCAATTGATTTTGCCGAAAATATAAAACATATCCCGCAGCTACATTTAAGTGGAGATAAAGATAAAAGAGTTCCAGCTTTTTTGGCAGCTGACTTCACAAATAAAGTCAATAGCTTTGGCAGCAAATGTGCTACTCACAAGGTACTTAGCAAAACAACACATGGCTGGGGATGGGAAAACCACTGGAGCGAAATAACATCCAGTAGTATCAAATGCAATTAACTAAAGGCCCTCAAGTCAGCTTTGCAGCTTTCCCATATTTATACATTTAAAGTTTAGATCCCCTAATACGAAGTTAGCAATACCAGAGTACATAATTTTGATAATTTTATACTATCTTGAGATACATCGCCTACATTTGCACCCTTAGATTCCAGTAGCTCAACAACTTCTTTAGTTGCATATTTTTTTGCATAAATAAGAGGAGTAAAGCCAAAAACTTTATCGACCAGCACTTCCACTTCGCGTCCGTTTTTAAGAGTATAATGCATCTTTGATTTTGGGAATTCACTCTCATCCAACGCTTCGCTTCTGCTCTTTAATTTTTTATTTATGTTAGCTCCAGCATCTACTAATAATTTTACCGACTCTATATCAGCAAATTGAATAGCATAAAATAAAGCTGTTTTTCCAAATGTATTTTCAAATTCT
>JAHDBQ010000086.1 GCA_020630305.1 Alphaproteobacteria bacterium
TACTGTGAACAAGATCATTCTCCGCAATGAATATATATTTACCGGTTGCGAAGCTATGCTTAATTGGGACTGCAGCCAGGTTGATTTTTCCTTTTTTTGCCTTACTGATATCTTCAATAACTGCACTGCTACGCTCTTCGTAATTTTCTAGAATGTTCTTAATACGTTCTACGCCGCTCTTGAAATTACATAATATAAAGGCTGTTTTCTTCTTGTTTTCGTCTAATATTTCAAATAGTTTTTCAAATTCCGATTTCTTCTCTAGCTGCGCTTTAGTCAGGATCTTTTCAACCCGCTTGATGTTAACGTTTTCTGGCGGCAGATCATCAATTTGGATGTTTGTGTTTGCTTTTAGTATATCTTTTATGTCGGATGCTTCTTCGTTAAACTTACTTGGTTCAATTGCAAAATAAAATGAATCAGGATTTGCTTTATTCGAAAGCAGTCTAGATTCATAAAAATCCTGGAAGGCGTGCTCTTGCTCTAGAAGCGACTGAATGCAAAGATTATCATATATGCAAATATAATCATTACTTAAATAATCAAAGAGGCTTTGCATTTCGTCGTAGAACAGGGGTAGTAGATGCTCATATCCATGGAATTTTTGCCCCTTAGAAATCGACTCGTATAGAGGAGAGCTGGTGTGATTAACGCCAAATATTTGTAAGAAATTCTTTTTAAAACATTCGATAGTGCTTTTATTTAAAAGGGTTTCACTGGCTGAACTAATGGTAAATTTTTCTAATTTTTCTTTGGAAACCTGGCTTTCTGTACTGAATATTTTAATCGACTCGATGGCGTCCCAAGCGAAATTTATCCTAACGCCGCTATCTTCACTATTTGCTATATCCAAAATCTCGCCGCGCACAGCAAACTCACCTTCATCGCTTGCGCTTGCTGAACGAGTGAATCCACATTTTACTAAAAACTTTATTAAAGACTCGCTACTGGTTTTTTGCCCAGCTTTTAAAATCATTTTCGAATCTCTGAAAATTTCTGCCTTTGGCAATTTTGTAGCTAAATTCTTGGCATTAGTTACGATGATTTTAGGTTCATCAGATAATGATAAATTAGTTAAAACATCTGCGCGCTTAGAAAGTATTGCATTTTTCGGAGAAACCCTGTCGTATGGAACTGTGTCTAGAGAAGGAAAATAAAGGATATCTGGCGAATTAGATGATAAAAATAATAGCTGATTATAAGCAATTAATGTGCTGTCTTCATCTGCAAAACAAAGAATAATATTTTTACGCTTGTTGTTAAAATGTTGCCATGCATAAAATGATCTGGCAGATAAAGGGATTGAAGTATTAAGCATTTATTTATTTGGTGTATATTTAAGTAACTTTTGCATAATTGGCGACATGTTTTCCTTCGGAACTAGCTTTTTTTCGGTGTAATAATCATAAATATCTGCGTCTGGAATATTTAAAATTTCTTCGAAAATAATTAGCTCTTCATTTGTCATTTTTTCTAGATTATCTCTGGCAAAGCAGCCGACTATAAGGTCAGTTTCTCGGCACCCTCTATTACAGCTTTTATATAGCAATTTTTTTAAAAATTTTCTTCTATTTTCAATATTCATGATTTATGATCTTGCAAAATGAAACGAAAAAACATATTATTAGAAATACGCCAAAAATCAAGAACAAAATTGTTTTTATCACCTGGCATACTGCTGCAGCATAAATTCTATAGTAATTTATCTCAAAAGATGCACAGTATTTATACAAAATATTTATATACAATTAATTTACACGAACGAGTTTTTTATGAAACAGTTAAGTCATGCAGACAGTCAAAATTTTAACGAAGGGGCTATAGCTACTAATATTTCTCAGTGGAAGGATGTTAGTCGCGATCTTAGTCTGCATTACGGAGAAGACTTATATAAAAGCTGGTTTAGTAAAATCAATTTTCTGGAAAAGCAGGGCAGTGAAGTTATTTTATCAGCGCCGAGTAATTTTGTTCGTGACTGGATTAAATCAAATTACTTTGATGTTATTTGCAAATTATGGAGTCATCATGACTCTGACGTCAAAACTGTTGAGATTATTACTAAAGAAGTAGAAAAAAATAAATCAGCTGAGGCAAAAACAGAAGTTAGTAATTCAAATATTGCAGAAAGCTTAGAAAAAGATGACGATATATTAGCGTCGCTTGACTCTAGGTTCACATTCGAAAATTTTGTGGTAGGTATGCCTAATGAGCTTGCCTATGCTGCAGCTCTTTCGGTTGCTGAGTCTGACGGGGCGATTTCGAAGTCGAACCCCTTATTTCTGTACGGCGGAGTAGGTCTAGGCAAGACCCATCTAATGCATGCAATTGCTTGGCATACGCACAAAAAAAAACCGGACAGAAAAGTTCTTTATATGTCTGCTGAGAAATTCATGTATCGCTTTATTAAAGCGCTTCGAAATAAAGATATAATGTCTTTTAAAGATGAATTCAGATCTGTTGACGTGTTGATGATTGATGATATTCAATTTATATGCGGCAAGGAAAGTACTCAGGAAGAGTTTTTCCATACATTTAATGCAATTATCGACAATAATAAGCAGATGGTTATTTCTTGTGATAGATCACCTACTGATCTTGATAACATTGAAGACAGAATCAAGTCGCGTCTTGGCTGGGGCCTTGTTACTGATGTACACAGCACAACTTACGAGCTACGCATTGGAATTCTGGAATCAAAGCTCGAAAAAATGGATATTACAATTCCAAAAAATGTGGTAGATTTCTTGGCTTCAAAGATTACTTCGAATGTAAGAGAGCTTGAAGGTGCATTAAATAAAGTGATTGCGCACTCAACTTTAGTAGGCCGTGAGGTTACGCTAGAGACAACTCAGGATATTTTAAGGGATTTACTTCGTTCAAATGAAAGAGTTATAACCACTGAAGAGATTCAGAAGAAAGTGGCTGCAAGATACAACATAAAAATATCAGATATGTCATCTTCAAGGCGTCTTCGTTCAATCGCAAGGCCTAGACAAATTGCAATGTATTTATCGAAAGTCATGACCTCAAAAAGCCTTGCTGATATCGGCGAGAAATTTGGTAAGAAAGATCATACCACGGTGATGCATGCAGTTAAAAAAATCGAAGAATTAAAAAAGAAAGATAGCGATTTTAATGAAGAAATCACGCTGCTGACCAGGATCTTACAAAGCTAATAATATACATAACATTTAGAAAAACTATGAATAACAGTAATTTAGAAATAATAATTGAAACAAAAGATTTGGTTCACGCACTTAATTTTGCAGGATCAATTGTTGAAAAAAGAAATGTATTATCTAATTTAAGTAATATTAAAATAACTGCCAAAGATGGAATAGTTTCCATCGGCGCTACTGATATGGATTTATATTTAAATCAGGATATTGGAGCAGAAGTTATCGCACCCGGAGAAACAACGGTGTCTACTCAAGTTATCTCAGATATCACTAGAAGAATACATGATGATAGAGTTAGTTTGAAGCAAATAGATGCAGATAAGTTAGAGATTAAAGGCGCAAATTGCCGCTTTGAACTGCTAACTTTAAAGGCAGCTGAATTCCCGCAAATGGAAGATGTGCAATCAGACACTAAGACTAATTTATCTTGCGCTGAGCTTACCAGATTACTAGAGCATACTGCGTTTGCGATGTCAAATGAAGAAACTCGTTACACTCTCAATGGCGTTTATATGCATGTAAAAGATGGCAATTTTTGCAGCGTGGCAACTGATGGTCATAGGCTTTCTTTTGCCTCTAGCCCAATGAACGACAAAGTGGATGATTTTGGCGTGATAGTGCCAAGAAAATGCGTCAATGAACTCCTTAAAATCCTTAAGGATGCTAAAAATCAGCAGCTGGATATTCAACTTTCACTTTCTACCACCAAAATTAAATTTAAATGTAATAACTGGATTCTGATTTCTAGATTAATAGACGGTCAGTTTCCTGAATATTTGCCGTTTATTCCTAAAGAAAACGACAATAAATTGCAAATAAACACTAGGCTACTTGCAGAATCAATCGACAGAATCTCTGTTGTTAATATTGAAAAATTCAAGGCAATAAAACTCGCGATCAGCACCCAGGACCTTAAAATAACAGCTTCAGGGGAGGCTAAGGGAGTAGGGGCCGAGAATATAGTTTATTCCGATAAAGATAGTAATTTCTGCAAATATGATGGTGATGATCTTTCAATCGGCTTTAACCCTAATTATTTAAGTGATGTACTGAATTCTTTGTCATGCAAAAAAGTTGATGTTTTCTTTAAAGATTCATTCTCACCAGTGCTCATAAAATCTGAAGATAACATAGATGACATCTTCGTGATTATGCCAGTTAAGGTATAGTTGCTACAGTAACGTACATGCGCTAAGGGGGTTATAAGATCCTGAAAAATTTTTAGGACGATATTTGCGGCACATCAAGGTAAGTGGTAAAATTGAAACGCACTGGCCCTACAAATTACCCCCTTGGCGGGTCTGACCCAGAATTTCTACTTATTTACAATGAAGTAGTGCGCTGAAAGGTTGCTAGAGATCCAGAATTTATTCAGGGTGACATAATATGTTACGGGATTCGAGGTTAAAATCAAAATTCATACTTTAAAGCGCATCAGTAAGAAAGCTTATTAAATTCTTATACATACTCATAAATTAATTATTAACAACTCTAGAAATTACTAAATCTAGAATTATCCACGACAAAAAAAATCACCCATAAGTTGCATTTAGCTAGACAAACTATTTGTATTCATGTAGTCTAATTTAAACTCATAGTAGAATAACTAAATGCCATTAAGGAGACAAAGCGTGAGTAAAAGAAAACTACTAAGATTATCCAGATCATCATTAGAAAATATT
>JAHDBQ010000087.1:0-1391 GCA_020630305.1 Alphaproteobacteria bacterium
ACTAAACCGCGCCGCAAGCTTACTTGAATGTGATATTGACGATAGCGGCGCTAAGGAAATTGCGCAGCGCTCAAGGGGCACGCCGCGTATTGCCTTGCGCTTGCTAAAAAGAGTCAGGGACTTTGCCTCTGTTGCTGGTAAGAACTTGATCGACAGAGAAATAGCAGATAGCTCTTTAAATAAGCTAGAAGTAGATAAAGCCGGCCTTGACGGCAATGATTATAGATATTTAAGATTTATCGCAGATAATTACTCGGGCGGGCCGGTTGGCGTTGAAACAATTGCTGCTGCATTATCTGAGCAGCGAGATGCAATCGAAGAGGCAATTGAACCCTACTTGATACAAATAGGTTTGTTGCAAAGAACGCCGCGAGGCCGGGTAATTACCAACCATGCATTCCAGCATCTTGGTATCAATCCACCAGAAAATCCGAATAATACACTGCAAGCTAATTTGTTTAGTGGTGATTAGATTAGTTATAAAGCAAAAATAAATACATGAAAATTCTTTTCAAACTCATAATGATTATACTATTTACGTTTGCTTGCCTCGTTGGATTATTTTATGCTGCGAATTCCGGTAAGATTAATAATATTTCTAAAAATATAGTTAAGTATAGTCTTAAGATGAAGGGTATAAAACCTAAATTCAAGAATTTTCAGTTAAAAGATGGCATAATTACTGCTGACAATACAAGTATTAAAATTAACGGCAACATAATAAAGATACCTAAATTACATGTTAAAATCAACTTTGATTGGAATGGCGGTAAGCCAAAATTATATTTTTTTGCACCCACTACTAATACAACTCTTATAAATAAAAAGCAAAGGGAGCTAATTAAAACAAATTATACATTGAATCACACAATTAAATTAGGGGCTGACAAGTCGGTTACTGATCTGCATATGCAAAACCTTGAATTCTTGGAAATTGATGATTCAATAAAGGGTCGGTATAAAAATGGGGAGATGATATTTACCAATAAACATAATAAAGGACAAAATGACTTTGTTCTTGATATTAAATTTAATGATAATGCTGCGTTGAAAGCGAGCAGCAATGAGAGTGGAATAATTAAAATTGATGCTAAGCAAATTCCTTTATTATTATACGAAATACCCTATTTGCTTTTTCCCGAAAATGGTATATTGAATTTTTTCCATAACTTTATAGATGCTGGGATTGTAGAAAATGCTGATTTTACAATAAATACCAATAAAAAGCTTTTTGACACAGAAAGTATAAGAGGTCTTGCGGATGTTGCGGGTTGCGAATTTGATTACGGCGAACAATTTCCATCTGTAACTAATATTGCTGTGAAGGTGGATATCACCGGCCCTAAATTTAGATTCTATATAGATAAGGCGAATTCAACAGATATAACGCT
>JAHDBQ010000087.1:1401-4819 GCA_020630305.1 Alphaproteobacteria bacterium
TTAAAGCCAAGGGCTCCGGGCCTGCCAAAGCGCTTACTGATTTTATAGGAGATGATCAACATAAAGCTTTGCAAGAGGCGGGGATCAATTTACGCAAAATAAAGGGAGGGGCTAGTGTTGATGTGAAAATTAATATTCCACTTAAAGCTGACAGCAGTTTGATATATGATATTAATGCTGACTTGCCAAATGTATCTTTAAATGCCTTTGATAATAAAGCAGAGCTCAGTCAAGCTAATTTAAAAGGTAATTTTGACGGAAGCAGGGTAAAAATATACGGGCCTGGCAGGGTGAATGATTTTAAAAGCGACCTTTCTTTTGTATATAATTTAAAAGATAATAAAGCTTTTGATTATCAGTTTAAATTAAATAGCATATTTGGTGGCAGCAAAAAGAGTAAGAAGGTTGCATTTGTTAATTTAATAAAAGGTAAATCCGATATTGATTTGACTTATACAGGAAAAAACTCAATTGGATTGCTAGATGTTAAAAGTGATCTAACTAACCTTGAATTATATTTTGATAAACTAGGTATAAGAAAAAAGAAAGGGGTTAAGTCTAACTTTCTTTTGAAAGGAGCTTTTTCTGGAAAAAGAGATAATAAGCTAAGTTTTACAGTTAAAAGCGCTGATAAATTAAGGGTCAAAGGTGATGTTTTTATCAAAAAAAATATCACTGTTTTGAATATTCACAAGCTTAAGAATAAACGCACCTACTTAAAGGCGAAGATCACAATCGCCCCGGATGATTTTAGCGCCTATTTATATGGCAAATCCTTGGATTTATCATCTGTAGATACTATTAATTTATTGCAAAAAGAAAAAGACGCTGGCTCTACTAATACACATTTGAAGGTAAATAAAGTATATTTGAAGCAAGGGGTTAGTGTGGATAATCTAGATTTATTTTTAAGATGCAAAAATTCAGTGTGCTATGATGGAAATGTCTGGGGTAGAATTCAAGGAAAAAATTTAAGCCTAGATTTAATAAAGCATCCATCTTACGAAGAATGGGTGATTAAATGTGATAATGCTGGGCAGCTTTTAAAAGGCCTTGATATATACAACACAATGAAAAATGGTTCGCTGCTGCTTAATATAAAAGCAAATCGAAGGCAGGTAAAATCTGGTGAAATTATTCCAATCCATAATGGCAAATTTACTCTAAAAGACTTCACGCTAAGTGACAGCTCACCTGCTATGCGCATTGTTTCTTTAGTATCCTTACCAGGATTGCTTAATACCCTTAGAGGAAATAAGAATATATTCTTTTACAGCATGGACGGCAATTTTAGTTTTGAAAACAAATTACTTCGGGTCTCTAATACAATAGGCAAAGGTTCTAGTTTTGACTTTTATATATCTGGGGATATAAATACTAATAGCAAACAACTAAACTTAAAAGGCCATGTTACTCCAAAAATTTATGGTGTTAGTACAGTTATACAGTCTGTACCTGTTGTTGGCGGTTTATTTAGAGGTAACAAGAAAAGACAAGGTCTTATTTCTAAATCATTTAAACTAAAATCAAAATATTAATCTGCTATACATTTGAGAGTCTTGCAATTGGGAGCGAGGAGTTAAATATTTTCTTTTAACCAACCTATAAATCTTTTGAAAAAGCCTTTGTCGCCCTTGCCTTTGATTAGCGATGATTTGTCTTGTTGTTTTATAGATTGTGCTTTAACCATACCAATTGCAGTTGAATGAACATATGGATTATAACTTTCAGTAAAGCCTGGCATGTTCTCAGGTGCTGCAATTCGCACTCTTTTCTGAAATATATCCGCCGCAACATTTTTGATTCCTGGCATTGCAGCGCTTCCGCCAGTTATTACCATTGTTCTAGTTAGTAGATTTTCCATTTTTAAGCTATCTAAATCTCGTCTTATTTTAAGTAATATTTCTTTAATGCGTGGTTTTATAATTCTTGCTAGCTGGCTTGTGGTAACAGACAAGCTCACTCCTTCTAAACTAATAGCATTATCTTTGAATACGATATCTGGACTGGCATTTCCATATAGAATTTTGAGCTTTTCAGCTAGCTGGATATTGATAGATAATTTTTTGGCAATATCTGTAGTGATTTGCAAGCCTCCGATTGGAACATGATTGCTATAAATGATTTTTTTATCAAGGAAAATACCATAACTTGTGGTGTGACTTCCAATATCAACTATTATACATCCTAGTTCTTGTTCATCTTGATTTAAAGTGGAGATTCCTGATGCATATACGGAGGCAATTACTTCATTAACTTCAATATTACATTTAGCAAGGCACTTTGTTAAATTCATCAGCATAATAGAATTAGCCGTTATAATATGCAGCTGGCAAGAGATTTCTCTTGCATACATACCTAAGGGATTGTCCACAACTTGCCTGTTGTCTAAACAGAACTCCATGGGGAAATAATGCACTATCTCTTGATCCTTAATATTAAACTTAGACAAAGTCTTGTTGATAAGTTTTTTTACATCTTGGCGCGAAATTGGTGAGCTGCCAATTTTAATTGTATGACTCACGTAATATGATTTAACACCAGCCCCAGACAATGAAATAGCGATCTCTCTAATGTTTTTTTCCGAATCTTTTTCTAGCGCATAAATAGCGTTCATAATACTATTTTCTGCAAGCTCCATATTAATAATATTGCCAGCCTTAAAGCCTTCAGAGTTATGCAATATTTGCGAGCTTATTTTTATATCTCCTTGTTTATTTATATATGCCATTAGCGCAGAAATTTTGCTGCTGCCAATATCAAAGGCTATAAAATTAGAGAGTTTTACTTTCATTTTTTATCAGATTTTAGTGCTAAAATGTATTTTTTGAGTTAAGTTTAATTTAGTTGAATTATAACATATTCTTATAATTTTTCCTTATAATAACTGCTAACTACAAGAAAATAAATTATATATTTGCAAAAGGTCAATATTTTTCTTGAAATAGATGTATTAATCTGATATTTTGCCCTTTGTAGATGATCCTGAAGAAAATTTTATCTTTGTAGTCATCTTAATGTTATTTTTCTACAGTTACCTAAAACTATGAATGTGGCACTATATGCAGCTTTTATTTTAGATAACAAGTACCTCTTTGAGTGCCGGGCTTTTTTTTGAAGGCCTGGTGCGCAAGAAGCCTTAAGGACAGGTGTCTGAGCGGTTTAAAGAACTGGTCTTGAAAACCAGCGTGCGTTAACGCGTACCGTGGGTTCGAATCCCACCCTGTCCGCCACTTATCATGGGTATATACCGATCACATAGATAACCATTATACCGACCACATGGGTAAAAGTGTTTACGCCAAGGTTATGAATACAGTCTTGCAAAATCTCCAAGATAGAGTTATAATATTCCTGTAACAGTAAATTACTACACTACAATCAAATATAAATATAATGCCAAGACCGTGTTACAAAA
>JAHDBQ010000088.1:0-2740 GCA_020630305.1 Alphaproteobacteria bacterium
ACTAATATTGTTTTTGTATAGAAAAGATACCACCTCTATATTTAATTAACAATGCTCCATATGTTACTAGCACTTGAGCGTCTTTTTATATAGCGAACGCAAAACCACAGTGCTTGCCCCGTGGAGGTTCATATTTTTTCCTTTCCTTTTTAAATATAATTATATCTAAATTTGAGTAGCTTTTAAATTGCCTTGTCGATAATAGGTGTTTCTCCAATTAATTCATGCGTTTCAATGTAGATATGTGCACCAAATCCTGCAGCTGTTAAGATGGCTTTTGAACCTTCAAATAAAAATGGCTTCTCATAAGTTGTCTTTATTGGGCTTGGAAATACTAGTGATTTGCCATTGTCTAAAATAGCATTAATTTGTGACCCATTAGAGGTGCTGACAGTGGTCTCGGTATCTTCGAAGGCTTTTAAAGATTCGTTTAATGTTAAATACTCAATAGTAGCCTTTTTGTCGAAATAAATGCATGTATCATTGTTAATTGTAAAAGATTTATTAATCTCTGCATTGCAAGCTTCCATGCCAGGGCTAATATTTGTTTTAGATGTGTCTGAAGTTTCTTTCTTTCTTTTCATTATGTAACTTTCCTTTTTGTAGTTTAAGTAGTTGTTTTATTGTATTGCTACCATAAAGTAAGAAAACTACTATAGTAATAAAATATTCATCACTCTATGAAATAAAATAAGCTTAAAACAAAACTATTTTTTTACAGTTCTATTAGAAATCCTTTTCTTGTTTTTGTTGAATCTACCTAGATTATGCACGAATTTTTTAGCCCCGTTCATATTCTTACCTTCTGTTGCAGTGTATGAACTATTCGCGCTCAGTGACTCATTTTGCATATCCTCAGAGAGTTCAGCTCTTGAAATATTACTGCCAGCAAAAGTAATTTTTACAACTCTTTGTTTTACAACTTTAGGATCGAACCATAATCTTTGCGACTGAGTTCTTTGAATATAATACCAAGTATCCTGTGATTTTTCTGGAATAAATGTAGGCGTGCCTATTAATTCCATAACTTGTTCTTTATTTGGTTTTTGTGCATTTAGTTGGCTAATTGCTTGGTCGCTGATATGTTGTCCACGTAAATGAACAGTTTTGCAACCGCACAGAGTTAGCATAATTACTGATAAAATAGTTCTTTTGATGTATGTCATAAAAAATTATATAAAATTGTTATAGATTTTGTAGATAAAAAAGACAAAATAATTTTATTTCAGAGGGTTAAAAATGGCAGTACCAAAGAAAAAAACGTCGAAATCTAAGCGTAATATGAGGCGTTCACATGATGCACTAAGCAGAGTTAATGTGATTATAGACAAAGATACTGGTGAGTATAGATTACCACACCACATGGATTCTACAAGCGGATCTTACAATAACAAACAGGTTGTTGTAGAAAAAGTTGAAGAATCTGAGGAGTAAAAGCTTGTGGCCTCAAGAATTATTGGATCTGGGGGCTATTTACCAAAGAAAATTGTTACTAATCACGATTTATCTGAATTAGTAGATACTAACGATGAATGGATAGTTACAAGAACAGGAATCAGCCAAAGACATATCGCAGCTGATGATGAGCTAGCCTCTAGTATGGCCCACCAGGCGTCAATAAATGCAATAAATAATGCAAAAGTCAATGCTAATGATATTGGCTTAATAGTAGTTTGTACCACCACTCCAGATAATAGCTTCCCTAGTACAGCAAGTAAATTGCAGCATATGCTTGGGATAAAAAATATTCCAGTATTTGATATCCAGGCAGTTTGCTCTGGATTTGTTTACGGCCTCGAGGTGGTGGATAATTTCATAAATTCAGGAAAATATAATAACGTACTTTTAGTTGCTGCAGAGAAAATGTCTGCATTGCAAGACTGGAAGGACCGCTCTACTTGCGTTTTATTCGGGGACGGAGCAGGGGCAGTTATAGTTCAAAAAAACAATGAGTCAAACTCAGGAATTATAGATACCATAATAGGAGCTGACGGTTCATTATATAATTCATTGTATACTGATGGTGGAATTGGCAGTAGCAAATCAAGTGGCTGCGTGCAAATGAATGGCAGAGAAATATTTAAAAATGCTGTAGAGAAGATGCCTGAATCTGTTTTAGAGATTATGCAAAGAAATAATCTGACGATTGATGATGTTGATTATATTATTCCCCACCAGGCAAATATCCGCATTATAAATAACATGGCAGGACGCCTTGGGGTTGATCATGAGAAAATAGTTACAACTATTGCAAACCATGCAAATTGTTCTGCTGCTTCTATTCCTCTTGCCTTAAATAATCTAAACGAATCAGGCAGATTAAAGCAGGGAGATAAAATTATATTCACAGCATTCGGCGCTGGTGCCACTTGGGGATCTTCTTATATTATTTGGTAGAATAAACTAGCGCTAATCTCAAGGTGAATTACTATAAACTATATATTATAATCAAACACTTATATCTTCATAATAATGTTCACCAGCTAAGCTGCTTTCATCTTGAGTCAAATTACTGTCACTTTCTTTGTTGCTGTAAACCAAACTAGTTATAATTGCCTTATGATCAGATGCATATGGCGGTACTGGATATTCATTACTCGCAAGATCTAGGGTTATTTTCTTCATGTATGGCTCGCCCCAGGCCTTGAATTCATCCATGCCTATTAATATAGCATGAACCACGCAGCCTAAAACATCAAAACCCTTTATAAAAACATGGTCTAGCCATCCTGTTCTAACC
>JAHDBQ010000088.1:2750-4814 GCA_020630305.1 Alphaproteobacteria bacterium
CATTCCTATTAATATAGCATGAACCCCGTATCAAATCCCTTTATAATGGTCTAGCCATCCTGTTCTATCAGTTTTCCCGAAAAATTTCAATTGTCTTATTTCGGAACTCCTCCATTCTGTCCTCATCTTTTAAGTTTTTTAAATAATCCATAGTTCCATTTTCTTGGAGTTCAAAAAGCTTATCAGCAAAATCACTTATATAGGCAAAAAATGTATCAGAAACTTTTTCACCATTAGTATAAACAGCATTTTTCATTGCATATTTTAAAACCAACTTATTGTTAAATTTTAAATTTTTAATAATATTTATCTGCTCTGAGCCACCATTTTGAGGAAAGGAGTTAAAATCTCCTGCTATTAATATATTTATTTCTTCATCTTGATCAAGCAAGCTGGTAGACATTTCATTTAGTAGCTTACAGGCCTGTATACGGGCTGTAAATTGAATTGGACAATGAACATTAAAAATTGCTATATTTTTATCAACAAAACTATCTTTAAAAATCGAAACAGACAAGCATCTTTCCCAAATTTCTCCGTAATTATATTCCTTTAATGCTTCAATTTGTTTATCAGTATCTGTTATATCTTCTCTTATAAAATTGCTTGAGTAATCAGGATTTTTGTTTATGTAACTTCTTCTTGCTTCAATAAATTCAAACCTGTTATTCTTTGTAGCCGTAATAACTCTAAATGATTTATCTCCAGGGGCCAGTGATTGTATAGAGACATTGTAACCAAGGTCGATAAGCATATTTAGCGTTGGAGTTATAGAGTCAATATATTTATTCCCAAACGCTTCACATTTTCTCCCTTCTTGCAGCGTAATAATATCTGGTTTGTGCTGCTTAATAAAATCTAGTGCATATGGCAGCCTTTTATTTATTTCAAAATTTTGAAAATAATTTGGCAGGTTGTTATTATTCGGTGAATTAAATTTTAATCTTCCAATATTTAGATCCCAATTATGATTCATAAATTTGATTACATCACCAAATGCAGAGTCTTGGTAAGAAACTTCTTGTTTTATCTTAGGGGAATATAAGATATGCCCCGGGCAGCTTTCTTTTACAATCTTCGCTTTGTCAGTAAAGTCCTCATTGTAATTTAGAGAGAACGGTTCTTCCTTTTTAATAAATTTACAGGGATTTTTGTTTATTTTGTTAATCTTTCTTTTCATGGATTTTACTCTATTTATATTACAAATACTACAACCATAAAGTTTAAATGCATTCTTTGTTATATCTATAGTTGTATAGTTAAAGAATACTAAAGTTAGGATTTTTTACAAAAAAAAAATAGTTAATTTATGCAAAGAATGGTTAACAGGAGCTTGTGAGATGAAGAGATTTATAATAAGACTAGTCATTCTTTTCTGTTAAGTATAATAAATAATTTATAATGTTCTGCCTCCAGTGCTGCTATTATTTTTTATTTTAGGAATCACTTTAGCTCCTTTGGTTTTTTTTGCGTTAGTTGTTTTTTTTGTTTTAGAGTTTTTTTTTGCATTCTTGCCAATTGTCTTTGCAGACCTTTGTAAATCAGGGGATATGTTCTCCTGTTCTTTAACCTCATCTAATGCTTTTGTTAATTTATCAATATTAAACTTATTCTCTATTTTTTCTTGAGTAGTTACTTTTTCTGCAAGAGGCTGCACTGGTTCATTTATTTGTTCAATTGCTTCTAATATTTTTTTATCTTGCTCAGGGTTCGCTGCAACTTCTTCTGCAAATTTATCCATACTTGAAAAGTCATCTAGTGTTTTTGATTTAGTGGGTTCCAGATTATCAAATTCATTTCTAATATTTTTCCAATTTTCTTCTATTCTTTTTTGCTGTTCAATACTTTTTTTGTCTCTTGCAGGGCCAAGCTTATCAAATTCTTCTCTCATATTTTTCCAGTGAGCTTCTGTTTTTTTCTTTTTTTCATGATAAGAGGTGATCATTTTCTTTTCTTGTTCAGACAGTTCTGAATTTAAAAAATCTTGTTCTGGGCTTGGAGTTTCATTAAATAAACTAGCTAGTTCTTTTTCTACTTCTGCTAGTTGTTGTTTTAAAATCTCCA
>JAHDBQ010000089.1 GCA_020630305.1 Alphaproteobacteria bacterium
GTGCTTGGATGCTGAAGAAGTTGGTATCAAGGAAAGATTCAGTAATAAAACGGCGATTGCTCCTACTGCTTCGATATCTATTATTTGCGGTAATTCATCGCCAGGTATCGAACCGTATGCTGCAAATAGCTTCACGCAGAAAACTTTGACTGGCTCATTTACTGTAAAGAATAAGAATCTTATTGCATTACTTGAGAAAAAGGGATTTAATACTGAAGCGGTATGGTCTTCAATTTCTACTAACGAAGGATCAGTGCAGCATTTAAGTTTCCTTAGCGACCATGAAAAATTAGTATTTAAAACTGCTTATGAAATTGACCAAAACTGGCTGATTGAGCATGCTGCAGATAGAACCCCTTTCATCTCGCAAGGTCAGTCGCTTAATATCTTTATGCCAGGTAATGTAAGTAAACAATATCTACATGATATTCACTTTAAAGCCTGGAAGAAAGGCGTGAAGAGTACTTATTATGCAAGGTCAACTTCTGTACAGCGAGCAGATAAGGTTTCGCACGCTGTGGAGCAGGATCAGAAAATGGTAGAATTAGAAAATAGGCAAAAAAATGGCAGCTCAGACGATAAGTATGATGAATGCCTATCTTGCCAATAATTAAAATAAAAGGAGAATCGATATGTCATTATTAAATGCAAAACCAATATATAAGCCTTTTTCATATCCTTGGGCATATGACGCATGGCATAAACAACAATCAATTCACTGGCTACCTGAGGAAGTGCCTCTAGCTGATGATGTAAAGGACTGGAAATATAATTTATCTCCTGGTGAGAAGCATCTGCTTACGCAAATATTTCGCTTCTTTACTCAGGCAGATATCGAAGTGAATAACTGCTATATGAAGCATTATTCGCAAGTATTCCAGCCTACAGAAGTGCAGATGATGCTTGCGTCTTTTTCCAACATGGAGACTATTCATATCGCAGCTTATTCACATCTTCTAGATACAATAGGTATGCCAGAGGAAGAATATCAAGCCTTTATGAAATATAAAGAAATGAAGGATAAATATGATTACATGCAAAAATTTGGTGTTAGCACCAAGCAGGATATAGCAACTACGCTAGCTGTATTTGGAGCTTTCACTGAAGGTCTGCAGCTATTTGCATCTTTTGCTATTTTACTTAACTTCCCTCGCTTCAATAAAATGAAGGGCATGGGCCAGATTGTTACTTGGTCAGTAAGAGATGAGACCTTGCATACTAACTCGATTATCACTTTGTTTAAGACTTTTGTACAAGAGAATCCTGAGGTTTGGAACGAAGAACTTAGAAGCCGTCTTTATGAGGCATGTTCTACAATTGTGCATTTCGAGGATGCGTTCATCGAGCTGGCTTTTGAAGTTGGTGGAATTGAAGGTTTGACTGCGCGCGAGGTGCGTCAGTATATCAGATACATAGCTGACAGGCGCCTTATGCAGCTTGGCCTTAAGGAGATTTATCTGGTTGATAAAAACCCTCTGCCGTGGTTAGATGAAATCTTAAATGGCGTTGAGCACACTAACTTTTTTGAAAACAGAGTCACTGAGTACACAAAGGCTTCAACTACCGGCTCATGGGAGGATGTATTTGCAAATCTTGACGGTAAAAAAACAGCTGCACCAGATACTAAGGGCGCAGAAGATCAGCAGCAAGAGCAGCCAAGCGCTGATGGGAAATAATAGCTGGCAATCTATACAACAAATTAATATAAAATCCTGGGTTTATTATCTGGGATTTTGTATTTTGAACAAAATATGAATATTTTATCTTCAATTATAGTTGACATACCCCATATATTTATTGGAATCATATCAATTTTTAAGTTTTTCATTAGACAACTTTCAGTGCAAGATAAATTTCTAAATGCGCTATCTTTGAATTATTATAGTTAAAATAAATGGGTAGAAAAGAAGCGCCAAATTGGGAGAGGTAGCGCTTCTTTTCTTTGACTTAATAGTCGGTATAATTCTTTGTTTGTTAACTAAACGCAACCTAAAGGAAAGAAAAGGTTGTCTTTGCAAAAACATAGGGGGAGTTTTTGCTATTTATCGTGACACAAAGAATTATAAAAAGTCACGATAAAATTTCATTATTTAATAATATTGATAGCAATACTATTAAAGTATCTCTTACTGCGTCTGGCTAATTTTAACCATACGTTGTTTTTCTTCATTCCATCCATATTGTGTATGGATGGTCTTTACTTCCGTAACTAGAACATCACCATTAGGCAATTGAGCAACATCCATACCTCTTTGCAGAGAGTCTATAATCAACTGATTAGATCTGCAAATATATTTTACATCATTTAAAATCTCACTTTCATTAGAGTTTTGACTTTCTATTTCTGGTGTATCTTTTTTAGCTACTGACATTGTTAAACCTTGTAAATGTTCTTTACTTGCTAGGCAGTATATCACGGTTTATTTTGATAGTCAACCCCCTGATTAACAAAAATTCATAATATATCTTTTTTTTTTATTTCGGTAAAAAAACACTATGAAAAAAGGGAAAATCTTGCTATAGTATTACTATAAATTAAGTGTTATATTTTTTGTAAATTTTGATAGAATAAAAGAAAAATGCTCTACAGAATTATCTTTTGACTAATTTGTTATATTTTAAAGCCTGTTATTAACTAAACTATATAATTAAGTAAATGAACGAAAACACTATTAGAGAAGGAAACTACTCATTGGTTCCAACTTTGAAAAAATGCATGTATTTTCTGTGCACTGGGCGGAAGTTTCAGATATTTTTATTATTATTGCTGATTATCATAACTGGGGTTGCCCCTTCAATAGACAGCATCTTCTTGCAAAGAATAACAGATTCAATTGAATCTTATACCGATCAGCAATTAAAGAATACCGACCTTAGCGTGGTGTTATTTAAATGGGTGATAATATATGTAATATGGTGGGAGAGTATTAATTTACTACTGCGTGTTTATGATTATGCATATTTTAAAATATTACCACCTATCAAAGCAGGCGTGATGGAAGAGCTTTATGATTATGTACAATATCACTGTCATGATTTCTTTCAAAGCAATTTAGCTGGAGATATTTCCAGCCGGATTATGGAGGCGTCAAGATCTCTTGAGATGGTATTTGCTTTTATGGCAGAGAAAATTATTCGTAAGCTAGCAATTTTGACTTTTGCAATTATAACTTTATATACAGTAAATAGCACTGTTTGTATGATTTTTTTTGCTTGGCTAGTGTTTTTCTTGGGACTAAGTATATATTTTGCTCCAAACATTAATCACTATTCTACTCTTTATAGCAAAGATAAAGCATATGTTGCTGGCAAATTAGTTGACTCTATTTCTAATATTTCAGTCATTAGGATGTTCTCTTCGCATAAATTTGAGTATAAATATTTAAAAAACCATATTGACGAGACCATAACTAGTGATCAAAATATGCAGTGGTTTATGTTAAAGCTTAGGTACGTTCAAGGTCTTTCTTGTAGCTTAATGATGGGCGGCATGATTTATTATATAATTATTTTGCGCAGTAATTTGGAAATATCAATCGGTCAGTGCGTTCTGATAATTACCCTGTGCATATCAGTAATTGATAATATATGGGATCTCACGCAGGAATTTGGTGATCTATTCGAGCAGATTGGCGCTTTTAATCAAAGCATGTCTTTGCTTGATGAACATAAAATAAAAGATATAAATAAGGCAAGTACGCTTCAAGTTGAGTCTCCATCTATTGAGTTTAAGAATGTTACTTTTAATTATAAGCGTAATAATAATCATTTTAACAATCAGTCTATAGAAATTAAGCCCTACCAGAAAATTGGTCTTGTTGGTTTCTCGGGTTCAGGTAAGACCACTTTTGTAAGTATGATAGCCAGATTATACGAAGTAAGTTCCGGTCAGATTCTAATTGGTGGACATGATATAAGTAAGGTTTCTCAAGACAGTTTAAGACAGAATATATCATTCATTCCTCAAGAGCCTATTTTATTTCATCGCTCTATTAAAGATAATATTAGGTATGGCAATAAATCCGCTACAGAAAAAGAGATTGTTGAGGCGGCCAAAGCCGCTCACATACATGATTTAATAATAAGCATGCCAAATAGTTATGATACAATCTGTGGCGAGCGCGGTAATAATTTCTCTGGTGGGCAAAGACAACGAATTATCATCGCTAGGGCATTCCTTAAAAATGCACCGATATTGATTTTAGATGAGGCGACCAGTTCACTTGATAGCTATACAGAAGAGCTCATAAATAGCTCGCTGCAAAATCTAATGAAAGGCAAGACCACCCTAATAATTGCTCATAGGTTATCTACAATAAAAAATGTCGATAGGATTTTAGTATTTGATAAAGGGAGCATAATAGCAGACGGCTCGCATCAGAAATTAAAAAACGAAAGCGATTTATATAAAAAATTGTGGAAGAGCTTCGGGGAATAGATAAAACAGTCTTTTGTTAAATGAATACGCAATTTAAACAATGTTGCTAAATAGCAACACATCTTTTGCCGATTTATTGGTTATAATATTATTTAATCGCAATTATACGTTGATAGATATATAATTATGAATATATTAACAAAGTAATTGAGGTTAAATTTATGGGTAGGGAAGATATAAAAAAAACAGCAAAAGAGCTGCAAGAGCTAATTAATAGAGGCGAACGGGCAAGATCAAGCAGAAAAAGTAAAAAAAACATTGTAAGACCTCCAGAAAAAAGTAAGCCAGAAATAAAGGTAAAAGATGATTTTAAGCAGGCTTCAAAACAGGACCTTGATGATTTGCTAAGCGATTTAGGTATTACAGATGATG
>JAHDBQ010000090.1 GCA_020630305.1 Alphaproteobacteria bacterium
AGCATTAGAACTTTAGTTTCGTTAACTATGAACCTCTCATGCTCTTCGTCTACTAACACTGGCTGCGCCTCCTTTTCGGCTACTATAAAGTCACTAGCTTTCTCAGTTATTTCTGGCTTTCCTTTATTGCGGCTTATCCAGCTATTTTCTGAAGGCTTATTATTACCTTTAAAGAAAGATATTATCGGAGCAGTAGCAGCAGAAGAAGAAGACTTGCTTTCCTTTTTATCTTTGATGCTTGGCAGTTCTAGCTTTTTTGGTTCTTCTTTTTTAGCTGGCTTTTCTTTTGCATCGAATGGGCTTATAAACTCATCTAATTTGCCACCTTCAGACAAGCTTGGCAAAGGAAGATTTTCTTGCTTATTCTTATTATCTTTTACTTTTTCATCTTCAAGGATCTTGGCATTTTCCTCTTGCTGCTTCTTCTCATTGGCTTCAGACTCGTTTTCTAGCGACTCATCTTCTGGCGGTAGCCCAACATCACTATCTTCTTCAGCCCCTTCCTTTTTAGAAGATTTTTCTACAAGGGGT
Source organism: Alphaproteobacteria bacterium (assembly GCA_020630305.1). Taxonomy (GTDB): domain Bacteria; phylum Pseudomonadota; class Alphaproteobacteria; order Rickettsiales; family Rickettsiaceae; genus Megaera_A. Next base: position 532 of record JAHDBQ010000090.1, read on the forward strand.
GCAGGCAGCTCAATTTTTAGCTCTTGCTCCAGAGTTTTAATTTCTTCTGAATCTTTTTTAATTTCCTGTGAGCTCTCTTTATCCTTACTAGACTCTTTTGAAGCAGAATTATTTTCCTCACTTTTTTCTAGATCAGAATTTTTACTGTTGATAAATAACTCATCATCATTTGCATCAGGCAATTGTAATTTATTCATGGCATCATCAATATTTTCAGGAACATCGTTATCTAGAATATCAACTGGCTTTGGGTTAGTATTTGCGTTTTTGTCCATAGGTTGTTGCATTGAAGAGGAATCAGAATTATTTTCTAGACTCGGCTTTTCTATATTATCTTCATCTGAATATGGATCAGGTTTTTGGCTATCTTTATCGTCATTTAAATATAATTCAACATCATCTGACTTTGGCTCCTCAAGAGGTTCAGGCTCTGCTAGGGTCATGCTAGAATCATCTGGTGGGTTTATTGGTTCTTTTTTTGCATCTTTTAAGCTTGGCAGAACTGGCTCTGCGACTATTTCAGGCTCTTGTATTTTTTTCTCTTTAGGCTTAATGGGAGCGCTTTTTTTCTTACTACTTCCCCAGAAGCTAAAAAATGATTTAGACTCGCCATCATCACTAGATTCAGATGTTGCTTGCCCAGGCAGTGGTGGCGGGTTATCCGCTAAAATATTATTCGGAAACATCAAGCAAGTGATGATTATTGCTGATAAAATTTTAAATAGTGAGTTCTTTCCCATAGCCCAAATTACAAATAAAAAATTCAAAATACTATATAGTAAATTACTATATTATATTAATAACACAAATTTGGGATTATTGATGCTTTTTTATCTGCTCACGCGCAACTTCTTTTACAAGCTTTGGCAAATTTGCATCCATCCACTCTTTAAGCAGCGGTACCATCATCGCTTCGATGCGGCGCTCTAGTGAATTTTGCGTAGCATTGCTTTGGGCAGAGCTGCGAGCTTGTTGTTTTTTTTGGTTAAAAGCTGGCTCGACCATATTTTTCTTATTTACGACTGGCGCTTTTGATGTTTCTTTTTGAGCTAGGCCCCTAACTGGAGATAATACTGGATTATACCTATCTTCAACGCAATTAGTTAATTCCAGAACATCTTCGCTGTTTATTTCCGTATTTTTCTTTGCAGAGGTTGCCTCTTGATTATTAGAAATGGTTTTAGAGCTACGTGAGTCATTTTGAGGAGAAACTTGCTTTACTAGCTTATGGTTTTTATCAGCCTCTTTGGATTTTTTGTAATCTTCATCTTCTAATGAATTATTTTTTACATTTGAGGCATCATGGTTATGATCGTCAATTATTCCTCTGATGGACTTCAGGATATCTTCCAATTTTAGCTCTTCTTGTAGATCTTCTTTAGTAGCTGACATATTAAAAACCTATAATTTTAGTTTTAACCCTTTTAAATTCACGCTCAGGCTCGAAATATTTTACCGGTAATTTTAATCCTTTTGCAGTCAAGCCTCCAATCAAAGACTTTATCTTATATGATGCGAGGATTAAATCTTTCTTAGCGTCAACGTTTGAGGCTTTTGCTTGGTTGAGTTTTGCTTCGGCACTTAAAACATCAATTATGCTTTTAGACCCCAAAATTTCCTCCTGCACCGCACCGTCATAAGCTATTGAGGCCGCTTCAACAGCTTGATCAGTCGCATCTATTCTTCTTTTAGCAGCGGTATAGGCTGCAAAGCTTGATCTACACTGAGCCTTAATGCTTTTAATAGCATTATGGAAGCTAATTGCAGTTTGACGTTTTTTTTGCTTAGCTTTTCTAATTTCAGAATATTCTGCTCCACCTCTAGAAAGAATTGGAATATTTACCGAAAGAGAGGCGCTACTGCTTCTATCTCTTTTTTTGCCACTAGCTCCCAAAACAGAACTAGCATTGCTATTGATAGTATCATTTGCCTGAAACTCAAAATTTACTTGAGGTAGCAACTGGCCTTTTGATGCATTTTCCGTTGCTTTTGTTATTTTTATTGCATGGCGCGCCGATTCTAGCTGCAGATTGCTATTTAGCGCTTTGTCAATTAACACATCAACTGAAATTGGAATATCTGTAATTGGACTTGGCATCTTAATATTGATTGGCTGCTCACCAAAAATATTGATAAATTGCGCTTTAGATGTTTCGTAATTTGCGTAGGCAACAGCTTGCTTAGATTCAGCACTAGCTACACCTTCTTTAGCGTTTGCAAGCTCAGTTCTAGTGGAATCACCAAGCTTAAGCCTTTCTTCAACTGATTCTAGAATCACCTTGTTTGCTTTTACACTTACTTTAGATATTTCATGCTTTTCTCGAGATGCAATACAGTCAATATATGCTTCAATTGTTTTAAGTAGAATTTCTTGCTCTTTTGAGTAATAATCGCTTCTTGATTTTCTAAACGTAGACTGTGCAGCTTTTAACTGTGAAACAGAAGACCAGCCACTAAACACTGGTTGTTTGACTGTTAAGTAGCGGGTTCTTTTTTTGTTGGTATTTGTTTTGCTAAAAGACCCTTGAAAAGGTTTTGAACTTCCTCTTTCTTCTGATAATGAACCGCCAATTGACACCCTAGGCATAAATGCAGAAAGAGCTTCTGGGAATTGTTCGATCTCGGTTAAGAAATTACTCTGATTTAGTTCAATCTCTTCATTGTTTTTATAGCTTTTGGTTAATGCTTGCTTTAGATTTAACGCAAATGCTGAAGATGAAATAAAGCATATTAGAGCTGGTAAAATAATTTTTTTCATGTTTGTATATTTATATATAATTTTTTGTGGCCTCAAAGGTCATTCAGATTGTACGCTATTAATCTTAATTAGTATACAACCCTAAAGCGCTTCATCGCAATCTTAGCATAAAACTGTGTTAAAGCAACCACGCTTAGACATTATATCATCATATTTTTAAATTAAAAGTCCCTTTGCAGTTATTTTCAAGGTATAATTAAGGAATAAAGATTAAAATTAAGAAATTATGAAAGAAGAATATACTAAGGAGGATTTTTTTTCGCTCAACAAAGCGGATTTTAATTTACTTCCAATCCTTATAAGGCAGCGATTAATAGCTGAGTTTTCGCCGCATATATTACTATTCCTAGAAAAAGATTTATTAAAACTTAATGACAAAGAATGTGAGGATTTGTTTTATTTTTGTAAAATAGAAGAAAGGGCCAAGGGGCATATTCTTGACGTACAGAATCAAATAAAAAAAGAACCACAAATTACAGAGAATTTTCTGGACCACCTTAAGAATTTAAATCTTTCTCCAAGAGAAGTAGAGGTTCTTCATGGTAATTATAACGAAACTATTTTAAAATCATTTCACGAAGTTTCCGAAACCATCAAAGAGCAAACTAAAAGTAAGCCAAGTAAACTATACAATACTGCCCTACCATCTATTTATGCTGATATACTTGAAGGGATTATAAAATTTAAGACAAAGATTGATTTAAAATTACCTGGAATAACAGACGAAGTAACAGATGCTGTATTTAATGAAGTTGAAAATATAATATCCAAAAAATCAAATTTTATTGGAGGAATAACTCAATTCTTTACCAAGACCTTAGCTAAATCACTTAAATTAGAATCTTTAACCAAGGCCCTAGCTAAAGTGAAGCAAAAAATGAACCTGGTTGAAAAAAACAAGCAACTCAAAGCTTTGAAAGAGAAATCTGAGAAGTTGACAAAATTATCTGAAAAATTAAATATAGACTTTAAAACCCTTAATAAACTAAATTTATCATCAGAGCAAATTGATAAATGCTCAGATAGTATAGAACAAGACGTCAAGTTTAAAAACTTACAGCAAAACATACAAAACTACAAGGATAAATTCATACCATCTTCACGTTTAGAATTAAAACAAAAACTCAAAGAATTAAAAAAATCGATTTTGTTTAACCTAGAGCATAGCAGTGAGAGTTATGAGTCGTTTAACGAAGCGAAAGAGTGTTTGAAAAATACAATAGAAGAAACTGAACAAAAAATGCTTCAATCTTTTAATCAGAATCTGTCCACAAGGGAGCAAATAGATTTTTTCGCAAAAGCACAAGAAATTACTGAGAAATTTAAACAAAATCTAGAAAATTACCCTGAATTGAAGGGGAATACTAATTTGCACAAATTGGTCCTTACTGATTGCGATCAAAAAATACAAGAAAAAATTACAGGAGATATTCAATTTATACAAAATCAAATTGACAAATCTCCTATAGGAACCCTTGAGACTGCCAGCTCTTACATTGATAAAT
>JAHDBQ010000091.1 GCA_020630305.1 Alphaproteobacteria bacterium
GACAAATTAAAATCACATAATACCAGGGCTATTAAACTCAATGTTAGCGCTCCTTTTCATAGCGGCATGATTCAGCCTGCTGAAAAAATTATGCGAGAAGCGCTGAACAAATTTACTTTTGATAAACCAAGTGTTCCTGTTATTTGTAACGTAACTGCAGATGTCGAAACTAATCCAGAAAATCTCAAAAGTAATTTAGTAAAGCAAATATGTGGTAGCGTTAGATGGCGAGAAACTATGCATAAATTTAAAGAACTTGGCATTACGCAGCTTGTTGAAATTGGCTCTGGAAAAGTTTTATCTGGACTTGCCAAAAAATCTCCAGTAGAATTCCAAGTTCGTAATATCGCTACGATAGAAGATATGAACGAATTTCTTTCAAGTTTATAAAAAAATTTAGCAAATAATGCATCCAGAACAAAAACTAAATCGCACTTTTGCAAGAAGAATAGGCAAAACTCTTTCACCTTTAAATAAAAAAGTACTCGAGGATGAGCTTCCTAAATATGAGTATCAAAAAGAAAAGCTAACTTCTAAGAAATATAAAAAAAATATTCTAGAAATAGGTTTTGGCATGGGTGAGCATTTTATAAATCAACTGCAAGCTAATCCAGAAAATTTATATATTGGAGCAGAGGTTTATCTAAACGGTGTTGCTAATGTTTTAAAATATTGCCAATCAACAGAAATATCTCCTAGAAACTTTATAATTTGGCCTGATGATCTTGACCTACTTATACAAAAAATTCCAGATAATTCACTAGATGGAATCTATGTATTATTTCCTGACCCTTGGCATAAGCGACGCTATTTAAAAAAGAGACTATTTAATATAGAACGGCTAGCAACTTTTAAGCAGAAACTTCGCGCTGGCGGATTTATTAGCTTCGCATCAGACATTAGCGATTATTTTGATGATGCAAAAAAATTATTGACCAGCGATGCTAAAATAACTGTTAAAAATAAATCTCTTGAAATACCTCATGAGAATTATATAGAAACCAAATATCATAAAAAAGCATTAGCAGAAAATAGAAAGCCTCAATTCATTACAGGACTTAAGAACTAATATTTTAGTTTGTTGTAGAAATTTACTACTATAATTTAATACTACTCTTGTTAGGTGCAGCGATAAAAGTTACCAGATTTATCTTATCGATAAAGTCTTTTTCTGCTGATTGCAACTGGCTTTGCTGCAAATATTCAAGCATGCCCTTTGTGATAGAATATCGAACATGATTGGTTAAAGCGTTAGACTGACCAGCGCGGCCCAGTGCCTTCATCAGATCATAAACGCTATCAAATTCAAGCTCTAACTCCTCAAAGTCAACAATTGACTCCTGAAATAAACTACGCTTTAGAAGACTTGAGATATCCTCAAATCTTACAAAAGGTGAAATATGCGGCGCATGAGGATTATTAAACTTAGCCTCAAGAGCAATAATTTCTTTCCTTAAAAAAGTCAGACTATTCGCTGCAGCAAAATTACAAATAAATATACCATCAGAGTTAAGTAAACTTCTTGCAGAATTAAAAAAATGAGAAACCTCATTTACCCAGTGTAAACCAAAGCCAAAAATTATTAGGTCAAACTTATTATCTTGTTGCAAGAAAATTTGATCATATGATTTAATATATTTCATTTCAGCTTTTTGATAAGCTTTTTTTATTTGGCTTTGGAAAATTTCAGTTTTGGGATTAATAACCAAGATTCTAGAAAAATCATTTTGCAGTAGCTCTAGCCTGGTGAGTAAATCGCTTTCAGTAAATCTAAAAAAATTGCTATTATATACGTAATCTACTGAGCGTGCAGATCTTTTTTTTATAAGATCTTGATTAAACATCTAAGCGAATATCTTGCACACGATTTACAAAAGCCGTAAGCTTTTCTCCGATCTCTTCGAAGAAATCATCAATTGACATTCCGTCATTACCTAGCCTAGCAAGGCTTCTTTTATAAGCAGGCATTTTCCTGTTAATTCTCATAACGCTCGCCTGATATCTATATGATCTCGTAGCTAATTTTGAGTGGTAATTACCAACAGCCCTTTGCCAATTTTTAGTTTGATGATAATTGTTCTTTAACATTTTTGCGGCATATTCAATATTATCACGCGGATTAAAAGCCTGCTCTAGGGAGCCAAAAGCCTTAGGGTGATGCTTTAAGTTAATCTGCATACAGCCAACATCAATACTCTTGACGCCCTGCTTTTGCTTTTTTTTCACGAAGCTAATCGCCTCTTGCTTGCTATCAAAATAATACCCTCTTCCTTGAGTATTAACTGTCCAAGGCCACATTACGCCTTCCTTCTGAAGCTTTGACGACTTTCTAGTTTCCTGCAAAGAAATAGAATGTAATATATTTTTTGGGAGATTGTATTTTTTTTCAAAATAAGGAAATAGTACCGAACATTTTTTCACTTCCTTTATTTCTTTTTGTGGACTAAGTGCTGCTAGTGCACTTGTTGATAATAAAAATAAAGACAAAAATAATATTAATATTCTTAGCATGCAATATACGCTTCTAATTTAAAACTAGGCGCATTTTACAGTACTTTCATGCTTTTGTCAAGCGCAAATAAACTAATAAGGTTAATTATCATTAGTAAATCGACTCTTGCTTTTTTAAAAGCTTTAAAATATAATGTTGTAGGAAAAATTATATATTAAATATTTTCATCATGTACATTAAAGAAAACAGCAAATTAATCAGTTTTTTGGAAAGAATTTTCAAGAATAATAATGAATTTATCAAAAACCATGATGATAATTTTTTTTCGGATTTTCAGGATAGTCAAAATCCTGAATTTACAATTTTAAAATGCTCTGACTCTAGGGTACAGATGGAATCCTTTGACAAAAACCCACAAAATAACGTTTTCAATATTCGCAACATAGGTAATCAAATCATCACTTCTGAAGGATCGGTAGATTATGGCGTTGAAGTTCTAAAGACACCTTTTTTATTGATAATCGGACATTCGGGCTGTGGCGCAGTAGAAGCGGCAGTCAATTCTACAAAAACAAATTCAGAGGCCATTAACAAAGAACTTAGTACAATAAAAATTAGAAGCACTGAGATAAATCAAGCAATTATAGATAATTTAAATAATCAAGTTTCTGAAGCATTCAGGAAATATACATCAAGAATAGATGATAATAAGCTTACAGTAATTGGCGCAATTTATGATTTTAGAAATGACTTTGGCTTTGGAAAAGGCCGGCTCATTTTGAATAATATCAATAATATAATTATATCGTTGCTTGATAAAAAAGATATAGATAAAATCTTAGGAAAAATCCCCAATATCTGCATTATAAAATAAAAAAATGCACCCTGAAAACTCCGCCTATATAAGCATTTAAATGCATAGTTGCAAAAAAATTACATTTTTTTTATTCAAGGGGTAGACAGGTTAAATATTAGGTGCTATTATCAACCTATGGGTATGGACCTCCCTAACTCCATAACCCGAAATGGTGATTCTAAAGTCCTTCCCGAATTTAGATCACTCACCTCTGCGTTTTTAGTTAACACACGGGAAGATTCTTAAAGAAGCGGCAAAGTAAGGGGTTTTCATTACCTTTCCCAGATTAATTACAACATACCCCCCTTTTCGCTTCTTTATTCAGTCGCCATAGCGTGGACTAGAACAACAAATATTGCCTCACATTAGATAGCTGTTTGTAAGAAATAATTTTTTGCCCCACAAGAGCATCGCACTTTAATTTTTTTGAAGTAATAATTGCAATATCTGAATTTTCAGGACATTGCCAATAGTTCAAAGATATTTTTCTTCCATCATTTAGGTGAAAAACACTATCCCTATGCGATATTTTTTGCCTTTCTATTATAGATTTTTTTTGCCCATACCAGCTAGTCCAGTAATCAGTAATGAATCTTGGAACAATATTTTCGCTAAGCAGCAGCAATTGCTTATTTTGATTTTGTAGCGCAACGATCTTTAAGTTATGATCGTAAATAAAAACAGGCTTTTTAGTGTTTAGCATTAAAATAACAGAAATAAAAATTGGCACTGTACCCCATATTTTCATTCTACTATGCCATAAAGTTAGCCAGAAAAAACCTGCTGAGAACAAAAACACACTAAAGGCTGAGATGTTACCTACATACCAAACCGATGAGGGGAGATTAACAATATACTCAGCGCAGCTTATGATTATTTGCGTAAATTTTGCAGCTAGCTTTAATATGTAATAATCAGCGCCAAATGGCATCATAATGAGTGCCAGAAGAGCAAGCGGCATAATAAAAAATGACATTAACGGAACAGCAATTAGATTCATTAGCACAGAATAATTGGCAAATTTATAAAAATGATATATCACAAAAGGCGCTGTGACCAGGCTTGCCGTGGCACTTGAATAGATATTTGTAAATATATAAAAACGAATAGAGCCAAAAACACCTTTAGCAGACGGTAATTTTGTATGATTCTTTATATATATCTCATAGCCAGAAATAAGGCACAGCACCGCCATAAAAGAGAGTTGAAAGCTAGGGTGAAAAATATATTCTGGTAGGAAGGTGAGTATCGCAAACGCAGCAATCATAACTGATCGCATCGGATATACTGACCGCCCAAGAATAATCGCGACAATGAAAATCACCGTCATTACAAAGGCCCTAGTGGCTGCAATATTACCTCCGCTGATCTTCAAATACCAAAAACTACCGAGCACAGAAATCACCGCTGCAATTATCTTG
>JAHDBQ010000092.1 GCA_020630305.1 Alphaproteobacteria bacterium
TGATGGGTTCATACCTGCTTTAGCTCCAGCTGTAACAAAATGCTCAAACGCAGAAGAGATTTTACCTTCTTGAATTGCCTTTGCAACATTTGGGTGCTTTTCTAAATAATATTTAGCGTCAAAAAGTGCTGATGGGTTCATACCTGCTTTAGCTCCAGCTGTAACAAAATGCTCAAACGCAGAAAAGATTTTACCTTCTTGAACTGCCTTTGCAACATTTGGGTGCTTTTCTAGATAATATTTAGCGTCAAAAAATTGCTTCATTGCAAATTCTTTGTTGTGTTTTTCTTTAGGAACTAATGTATTTAAAGAATAATTGTGTGCATCATTTATTATCTTATCTACTTCTTCGCGAGAATTTTTATTCGATACATATTCATTTAATTTATCAATAGAAATTGTATTATATAATGATATAACTTTCTCAAAGATAAATCTTTGTTCTTTTTTTATTACATCACCACCTTTTTCCTTAAGCATGCACAAAATATTTGTTGCCGTCTCTTTTGAAATGTATTCTTCTTTTAAACTCTCAAAAGCGCATATTGTTTCTGAGGTAATTATACCACAGCCATTATTTCCATTATGAATTCTTGAGTTAACATCTATTAGATTTATATTGTAGCCATTTAAATATTCAGCTAATACTTCTTGAAAATTATTTGCTGATTCTGTGCCAAATATTTCTTTATAATGAGCTAGCTGGTTCTGATGTTCGTGTTCTACAATTTGTTCCAGTTGTTTTTTTGTGTATTTTTTATCATTTTTCAAGAGTTTAATTAGAATAGCTCTTTTTAGGGATATAAAATTTTGCATAGTTCCGCAATTGTCGTTAAACAGTGCAACAACATTGTTATCTCTAGCTTTTACAAATGATAGCGTGGTCCAATGTCCACCGTTTCCTACAAACGCATGAGCTGATCCATTATAAATAGCCAGGGCAGATAAGGTATCTATAGTATCTTTGATCTCTTGTGCATTTTGCTGAGCAGATCTCCCTTTTTTGTAGTGATTAATATTTTGTAATTCTAGCAACATACATATTAGTTCTGGATTTTTAATCTTGAGTATTGTAACAATCTCTTCAATTGCATATCCGTAATTTGCTTTACTAATATTCTCCATGTTTAAGTCTTGGGCAAAATATTTATTATTGTTATATTCTAATCCCTTAATTAAGAGGCTGTTTGTATTTAAATTATTTGGCATATATTTTTCTATAGGTTGATTTTTCTAATACATTGCTTTGGTTATATTAATTAACTTTAAACGCTAAACGATGTCCCACAGCCGCATTTGCCTTTTTCGTTTGGGTTAGTGAAGGTGAAGCCTGATTTGAATTCTTCCGCGATATAATCCATTTCTGTTCCCATTAGATACATCAATGCTTTGGGGTCGATAAGGACCTTAACATCCTTATCGTTTATTTCTTCGTCGAATTTATTTCTCTCAAAAGCATATTCTACGAAATATTTCAAGCCAGAGCAGCCTCCAGACTTGACGCCTATTCTAATTCCGTAAGCTTCTTTTTTTAAATCCTGAAGCAGTTTTTTTACTTGATTCGCTGCCGCATCTGTGAGCGACATTACCTGCTTTTTATCCACTGTTAACTAGCTTTTTGTTTGTTTTTATAATCATCAACAGCGGCCTTGATAGCATCTTCTGCAAGCATAGAGCAATGTAATTTTACCGGCGGAAGTGAAAGATGCTGCGCTATCTCTGTATTTTTAATTGCCAGAGCATCGTCAATATTCTTACCCTTCACCCACTCGCTAACCAGCGAGCTAGAAGCAATCGCAGAGCCGCAGCCAAAGGCTTTGAACTTTGCATCAGTAATTGTACCTTCATCATTTACTTGGATTTGTAATTTTAAAACATCGCCGCAGGCAGGGGCGCCAACAAGGCCAGTACCTACATTTTCGTCTTTTTTGTCCATTGCTCCAACGTTGCGTGGATTCTCATAATGATCTATTACTTCTTTACTATATGCCATAATTTTTTTCCTCAAATGAAATATTTTATAAATTGATTGAATTGTCAACCTAATGGGCGGACCATTTAATCTCGTTAATATCGATGCCATCTTGAACCATTTCCCAAAGTGGGCTTAGCTCTCTTAGTTTATTAATTTTAGACAGCAATAATTCTGCTGCATAATCAACTTCTTCTTCGGTGGTAAATCTACCAAACCCGAATCTGATTGATGTATGCGCTGTAGCCTCATCAACTCCGATCGCGCGCAGTACGTATGAAGGCTCAAGCGAAGATGATGTGCAAGCAGATCCGGACGACACCGCAAGATCCTTAATTGCAAGTATCATCGACTCTCCTTCAATATATGAGAAGCTTAAATTTGCATTACCAAAATAGCGTTGCTTAGCGTCACCATTTAAATGAATTTCCGCTGCGCCGGATTGAACTTTGCTTATGAATTTATCGAACAAATTCTTCACATGTGCAGTGTCTTTTTCCATTTCGTTTGCTGCAATGGCTGCTGCCTCGCCAAGACCTACCACAAGCGGCGGTGATAATGTACCTGATCTTAAGCCCCTTTCTTGGCCGCCGCCATTAATAAGCGCAGCAATACGTACCCTTGGTTTCTTACGAATATAAAGTGCGCCAACACCTTTTGGCCCATATATTTTATGCCCGGAAATACTTGCAAGATCAATATTGAGCTCTTCAACATTAATCGGTATTTTACCAAAAGCCTGAGCAATATCTGAATGGAAGAATGCGCCTTTTTCACGGCATATTTTGCCTATTTCTTTAAGTGGCTGAATCACGCCTATTTCATTATTTACCGCCATTACAGAAACAAGCATTGTCTCTTCCGTGATTGCCTCTTCTAGCATTTTAAGGTCAACCAGGCCATTTTTTTGCACGGGTAAATAAGTCACCTTGAATCCGTCCTGCTCTAAGTGTCTACAAGTATCTAAGATGCATTTATGCTCAGTAGCAAGCGTAACAATATGTTTTTTCTGGCTGCCATAGAATTTTGCTATGCCCTTAAGAGTCATGTTATTAGACTCTGTTGCACCTGAAGTGAAAATAATTTCTTTAGCAGATGCGCCGATTAATTTTGCAATTTGCATTCTTGCTTTCTCGCATGCAGCCTCTGTTTCCCACGCATAAGAGTGGCTTCTTGAATGTGGATTACCAAATTTATTTGTAAAAAATGGCATCATTGCCTCTAGCACTCTTGGGTCCATTGGCGTTGTTGCTTGATTGTCTAAATATAGCGGAAATTGCGTTCCATTATTTTGTAATTTTTCCTTTAATTGTTCTAAGTTATTCATATCATTACCCATTTATTTTTTGATATATTTGTAAAAAATGTTCTACATCTTGCATGGTATTGCTCATGCCAAAAGAAACTCTAATTGCAGAGCTTAAATATTGAGCATCAAACCCCATAGCAGATAACACATAAGAAGATTTAATCTTCCCAGATGAGCAAGCAGAGCCAGCGCTTACAGCGATATTTTGCATATCAAATGCAATTATTTGCGTGGCTGACTCTTTGCCCGGCCTAGCAATCAGGCTAGTATTAGGAAGGCGACCTGTCTTTTGCCCTGCTATTCTTATGTTTGCATCAAAGGCTAATAGTCCTTCCTCTAGGCGGTCTCTTAATTTTGTAAAATGATTTATCCTTGCTTGCAAATTCTGATTAATAATTTCTGCGGCGACTCCAAGACCTGCAATCGCTGGCACATTCTCGGTGCCAGATCTGACGCCTCTTTCTTGCCCGCCACCGAAAAATACCGGCTTTAAGTGCAATTTTGTTTTGGCAATCAATGCGGCAGCCCCCACGGGCCCCCCGAATTTATGGCCGGAAATACTAGAAAAGTCAATATCTAATTCCAGCATATCAACAGAAATTTTGCCAATAGCCTGTACCATATCGCTATGCATAAGCGCTCCATTCTCATGCGCAATGGTGGATATTTCTTTTATGTCTTGAATTACGCCGGTTTCATTATTCGCCAGCATCACTGAAACTAATTTCTTATGAGCCTTTGATTGCTTTAGTTTTTGCCTTAAGTCATCTAGCTTAATCAAACCATTTTCATCTACCGCAATTTCTGTAATATTCTTATAAAAATCTCTGCTGTATAAAATAGAAGGATGCTCTGTAGCGCATACAAAAATCTCGCCATCAGCAAAATTACTGAGCACAATGTTATTTGCTTCCGTACCGCTTGCAGTGAATGTAATCTGATAGTCAGCAAAAGAATCCTCAATACCAGTGAGTTTTGCAATTGATTTTCTGGATTTTTCTAAAACAGATTTTCCGGCCCTGCCATATTGATGAATCGAGGATGCGTTAAGCGGCATGGCTAGATGCTCGTTCATGGCTTCTATAACTGCAGGGTGTAGCTCGGTTGTTGCGTTGTGGTCTAGATATATCATCTTGCTATATTTTCACCTCGCCAGATAAAATATCAGAAACTGAAATATCAGCAAAATACTGCCTAATGTGGCGCCCAAGCCCTTTCCACAGATCGTGCGTTTTGCAGTTCATGCCGTTCTTGCGGCAATTTTTATCACGCGAGCAACGGGTCATTTTTAGGTTTTCTTCAACTGCATCGATGATATTTTCAATTGTTATCTCGGTAGAGTCATTATTTAGCTTATAGCCGCCACCTGGTCCCTTCACGGAGTTTACAATACCAGCCTTTTTTAGCTTCAAAAATATCTGC
>JAHDBQ010000093.1 GCA_020630305.1 Alphaproteobacteria bacterium
AAGTCATAGCCAATTGAAGCCTCATATGCACCTGATTTTACAACTTTTACAGAAGTTCCAATATTTCCAGATAATCTGTTTGATTTCTTTTTCACAGGAATTGTTGTGTTATAATCAAGTCCAGTATTTTTAAATAAAGTTACTTTTGAAGCAGGGTTTTTCTGGCTTAAAGCTACAGATAAATTAGCGTGTAATTCCGGGATGAATTGTAAGTCACCCGAATTTTGTACAAATTGTAGCTTTGTTCCGCCAACTATAGACGTCTTGCTTACTGTTCTTTTTGCTACATCCCTTGCAAAAATACTCTTTAATTTTTCTTTGTAGCCATTTATAGTTACTTGATTATGTTCAACGCCAATAGTTGGAATAACATGAACATTATTTTGTAGCTCATGGTCATAGCTTAATGCTAATTTAGCGCCAAAAGAATTTGCTTTAGTTTTGCTTTTTGCAATGTTGCCAATATTATCAACAACTCTTTTCTTATTGACGTTTGCAAATCCATAAGAAGCGTGTCCGTGCATAAAGAAGTTGTTTGTTAAGTCTGCTTTACCATAAATAGTAAAGGTATGAGAGTTAACTATATCTTTATTTTTCTTTTCTGCACTATCTTCTATCTTTGTATTAAAGAAAGAATATGCAGCACCAATCATGTTCTCATCTCCTGTGTCAGCACCGATTGTGCCACCCATGTGATTGAATTTATAACCAGCAGAAGAGCCCTGTTGTTTTTGTTCGCCGTGAGTGAAGCTGCCTTTCATCCATGCGCCAAAAGACTCAGCAATATCACCAGCTGCAACAGAGTTTGCCGTGGAGCTAATTCTGTTATCTATAGTATGATTAATAACCTTGCTGGCGTCTAGAATTGCATCAGAAGTGGCATTATCAGCTCTTGCAAATTTTGGTAGATCATCGTAGGAAATAATGTCTTTGTCTATACCGTTTTTAATTTGCTGTTCTGAGTTTTTTATCAAAGACGTGAATTCTTCTTTAATAGCTTGTTGTTCCTCAGGAGAATTTTCTGAAGCTTTAAATTTATTCACAGCTGTGTTAATTGCAGATTCTGGATTTGACCTCATAGCTTGTTTCATTTGATTTTTCTCTGCTATTTTATTAAATTCTGCTTTATATTGTTCCCACTTAGCATCATTCTTGGCTTTTGATTGTTCCCGCTCGGCTTCTTTTTGTTCCCGCTCGGCTTCTTTTTGTTCCCACTCGGCTTTTTTTTGTTCCCAGGCGGTATGAATCCTTACTCTTTTCTGCTCAAACAAGTCATCACGAGCTGCCTTTGTTTCATTATCACCCGCAGAGCAATCCTTATCAGAAATGCCATAAAGTAAATTGTTAAATTCCTCTTCAGAAATTTCTTTTCCATTTATTATGTGAGTTGGTTCGCCTTTTCTATTATATGTTCTTTCAAAAGAGATATTTTCTTCAGCGCCATTAACTGAATAATGTGAAGCAGCGCGCATAGCTGAAGATGATTTTGTAGAATTTAAGTTGTTAATTTTATAAGCAATTTCATTAAACTGTTTTACCTCTTGCTTGCTTAACGGGGCGTCTGTTGCTGAAACTAAAAGACCACTGCTCCTTAGATATATTTTCGATGCCACGTCCATGCGGTCTTTTTGAGAAGAGTTTATCAAATTGTTTAAATTTGCGTGAATTTTATCCTTACTCAGATTCTCTCCAGTTATAGAAGTTAGTTTGTTTTGTATAAGGTTTATTTCTTGATCTGTAAAAAGGTCCTTAGAATCAATTGCTGCAATTGCAGATCCAGACATCATTATGCTCGCAGTAAGAGCGGTTGTTAAAAGTAATTTATTTTTCATTTTTTTCCTTTAATTTTTGTTAAAAATTACAAGTTACTAATATTTGCTTAGAATAACTCTGCAAAAGTTTAGCACATCTAGAGTAGTTTGTCAAGCAATAAATTAAACTCCGTTAATGTTTATTTATTAATTGCTATGCTTGGTGATTATGTGGGAGGGGTGTGTTTGGTATCAGGCTTTTAAACTTTCTTAAAAGTCTGCTCCAGGTTTTAATAAATATAACCCTTCTTCTTGAGTGATTTTTCTTCCTAATATTTTATTTCTGTGAGGGGAGTGTCCAAATTGTTCAATAAGTTCTAGATACTTAATTGCAAAGTCTAAATATATATCATTACCAAGATCTTTGAATAAAGAGACGGATTTTTTTTGATCTTCAATTAAATCAGAGTGCTCAAGAGCTAAATATAAAAAAGCTCGATATTCTTCATCTAGATCTTTACCCGAGTTTATTTGATATGGTATGAATTGAAATATCTTTGGCTATTTGGTCAGAACCAAAAGCTTTTTTACTGTCACGGAACATGTTTCTTGGCGCTTGGTCTAGCAATATGCATAATGCCAGGCAGCCTTTTCCGCTATTTTTCCAATCATTACAGGCTCTATCTAGAGCTTTTTCATAATGCTTTAAGTAATCGCTTTTAACCTTGTTGTCAAAATCATCATTTTTAGAAAACTATTTTTTGTGGCTATACTTCTCAAACCAAAAATCTAATATAATATTTATTGTGCACTGCACTATTTTATATCAGTTATTAAAACAGGCCATCCACTTGATATGTATATGTCTCTATTCTGCCCCCGCAAAGCTGGAAACATTCCTTGTAGTCGCTGTCACAATCATATCTTGAGCAATACTCGGTTCTAGATGAAATGGCATTTGAATTCATAGCTTTGTTTGCCTTGTTTATTTCTGTAATATAGTCATTATTAGATTGGCATTGTTGATATTTTTTCTCTGATTTTCGTTCGCATTTGCGCTTTTTTTTGTGACATTTCATAACGCATTTCTTTCCTACCGGATCTTCCGGAGGTATGTAATTATATCCAACTCTAGTTATTGGACCGCAAGCAGTTAAAGAAATAGCGCAAAAAATTAGTAAGAATTTTTTCATATAGCTTCTTTGGTTTATCATTAAAGTTTTACTATGTATAATTATAGACTAAATTTCATTTAAAGAAAGAGAAGAGTTGATATGTAAGCTAAATATGTTTTCAATTATGATAATTTACCACAACTTCGTAGCTTGAGAAGTTTTTCTGTAATTTTCAGTAGCTTTTCATCTGAGGAGCGTTGGTAAATAAGAATTGACTCTGCGCGCTGTAAATGTCCCTTTAGAGTATCTGTATGGTTGGTCAAAATTTAAATGCACTATTTTTGGTATGTGCTGGTTGTATTCGTAGTAGCCTGAGCCATCAGGGTCGCAGTGCAGAGAGAAAATAGCATTTATTTTTTCCGGTATATTTGTATGATCATTTTTTAGCTTTTGCGCTATATTTAATAAATCTTCTTCATTTATTATAAACTCTCTACCAAGATCCATAACTCTTAAATCCTCTAGTGTATCTTTGGTAGGTGCTGTTTCTGTCTTGTGCAGTTCAATCCTGTCTGCCCATTTTGCAATATCTGGGGCAGGCGTTTTTTTAAGGGTAAGCAATTCTAATTCATAGCCAAGTAAGAATTTTGTATATCTTGTGTGCATATATTATTAGTAATCAAATGATATTTCACCAGACATTTCTGATGATTCTTCCGAATGTTCGGATTCATAAAAATATTCTTCTTCTGTTGAAGAGTCGGTATTTAGCCTTAGTATTAGTGTGTAATTATTATCGGCAGCTTTTACTTTTTCTGTTTCAGAAAAGTCTTCTTCAGATGAATCCTCGCTTTCTTCAGACGAAAATACGAAGTAACGGAATTATAAACATTGCTAGCGGAATGCGTTGCTGATGAGGCAAAGGACTTTAGTTTAAGCACTAGAGTCAATTCAGTATTGTTATGTGAAGTTTTATCATCTTTTGCACTTTCTATTTCTACTTCTTCTCTATCTAGGAATATAGCTTCCTGTTTACCTTTGTCATCTGTGAGTTCTATGCTCTCTTCTTTTTCAGAGTCATCTTCTTCAGAGGAGGAATAATAAGTTACAGCGTTGCAGACGGCGCTAGCAGCTTTAGTCACTATTTCTGGGTTTTCTGCTGCTAATTGTGCCCCCGCTGACGCTAATAATTCCATTATAGTTGGTGGGAGTGGTGCGCTAAAAATATTTGAGCTTAAGTTTATAACTGACGGCATAATGTATTCTTTGTTTAGTTAATTATATTATAGTATCATATTTTTGATTTATTCCGTGTCAAGTTTATTTGGTGGTCTTCAATATATTTTTTTAAATTATTTAGCATGATTTTCTGTGTAACCTGCCGCAGGTTATTTTGCATTTTGCGCTGAATTTAATTGTCGTATAAAATATTTCAATTTTTCTCGAGGTGGCTTCTGTGCCTTTGTTCAATATAGGATCGTCATGATTATGTGAGTCGAATTTTACTGCTTGGTGAGGTATTTTTGCATTTTTTTTATTTTTTTTGAAAATTGGAGTTGACAAGCGCGAAGAATGTGGCTATAAATTTGTCACGCAAACAACGAACATCGATTCGAAAATTTGCGAAGCTGTTTTAAAAGTATGACGAATAAATTATAAACTAATTACACTACCGCGATTTAATTATCGTGAGTAGATACTGATAGCGTGTAAGAATAACTCTGCATGCATCGTGTAATCTCAAGTTTAATGGCAAATTAAATATAATAAGAGCATTTGGTGGATGCCTTGGCGTTAGAAGGCGATGAAGGAC
>JAHDBQ010000094.1 GCA_020630305.1 Alphaproteobacteria bacterium
CATTTACTATATATGAAGAGCAAGAAGCAATAGCATAACGTTTATAGTATTTATTTGTAACCGCTATAAAGCCGATGATATTAATAAAAAAGGCGCCTCTGTAAAAGAAGCGCCTTGTATATTATACCAGGTAGAGAATAATTTAAAATTATCTTCTATTACCTAGGAATCTAAGCAAATATAAAAACAGGTTTATAAAGTCCATATATAAAGTTAATGCACCAGTAACAGCCGCTTTCTGAGCTGCTTCACCACCACCTGTAATGTAATACATTTGCTTTAGTTTTTGCGTGTCATATGCAGTTAGACCAATAAAAATACCAACTCCAATGAAAGAAGTAGCAAACTCAATTGCTGGGCTCTGCATAAAAATATTTACAAGAGAAACCAAAATCAAACCGATAAGACCCATATATAAAAAGGAGCCAATTCCAGTAAGGTCTTTCTTAGTTGTGTATCCATAGATGCTCATAGCCCCAAATACAGAGGCTGTAATGAATAAAGTTTTCACCAAAGACTGGCTTGTATACACCAAACCAAGGTATGATAAGGACATCCCCATTACACCTGCAAAAACCCAAAATAAAGTTTGCGCAGCAGAAACTGACATTGAATGCACTTTAAACGAGAAAAACAAAACCAAAGCAAGTGGCGCAAATGAAATAATCATTCCCATACCAGTTGTACCAATAATTTGTCCCTGAGCATTCATATTATACATAAGACTCATGAGTGGCGGGAAGCTAATAGAAGCATACGCCATCACTGCTGTTACTATCAGTGCAAGAGTCATGTAGTTATAAATTTTTAACATATACTGCCTTAGGCCTTCGTCATATGAAGTGTTTTTTGCTTTTTGGCCAGCATAGCCTTTTGTGTAATCAATCATATTTATACCTCGTTAATTTAATATTCTATTATACTTATAATATAATCATTCATACGCCTTTTTTCAAGGGGTTGCATAAAATAAATTATATCGATAATTATTAATTATACATCATGATGGCAATAAAGCAAGTTTTACTATTATTTTTGCCCTTAGTGATGCCGCCCAGCGCATGCTATAAATTATGTTATATCATTTAATTCAACTTAAAAGGCATTACATTATTATGAGCATAATCAAAAAATATTTCGGTAAATCATCCAGAAAAAATAGTTTCAAATCAAATGATTTTGCAAGCTTTCCATCTTTTTTATATAATTCAAGCAGCGAGAATACTGGCCCGCACTCGTATAATAATAACGCCATAGTGCATCGCTGCGTTAGTCTTATTGCTACATCTGCAAGCCATGTGCCATGGCAAATTTTCTCTAAAAATCAAGGTAGAGTATTACCAACCCACCCTGCTCTTACCTTGCTACAAAATCCAAATAGTTTCAAATCCGGCGCTGATTTTTTTGCAGAAAATATCGCAAATCTTTTGCTTTGCGGCGAGAGTTATATGTTGTTTTCTAAGTCAGAAAATGGTCAATTAGCGCTGCACAACCTGCCGTCAAATAATGTTTCTTGTACATATAATAAAGGCAAATTGATTGCGTATAATTATAATAATGGAAGCGAAAAATCTTCATATAGAATAGACCAACCCACAGGAATAAGCAGGGTCTTGAGGATTTATAATTACAACCCGAATAATAATCAAAGCGGTCTTTCTTCCTTGAGCGCAGCATCAAAAGCCATTAACCTACATGCAAAAATTATGGACTGGAATAAGTCGTTACTGAATAATGCAAGCAGGCCAAGCGGAGCCTTAGTTTTTCAAAATGGTGAGGGCTATTTAACAGACGAGCAGTTCGAAAGACTAAAAGAGCAATTCTACACAAATTTCAGCGGATCCAGCAACTCAGGCAAGCCACTAATTTTAGAAGGTGGCCTTAAATGGCAAGAAACCAATAACGCAGAAAGATTCGAGAAATTCATAGAATTAAAAGACTCAAGCGCCCGCGACATAGCAATAGCCTTTAACGTCCCACCGCAGCTGCTTGGCATAAACGGGGACAACACCTACAGCAATATGCAAGAGGCGCGCCTTGCCCTGTGGGAGGAAAATATAATCCCGCTGCTTGACAAATATTCCGACGCCTTAAGCCACTATTTATCTTACTGGTACGATGAAGATTTGCGCGTGGATTTTGACCGCGAATCGATTTCTGTTCTTACAAAAAGAAGGGAGGATTTATGGTCGAAAATTACCAATGCAGATTTCATGACTATCAATGAGAAACGCAGCTTTGTTGGCCTGCCACCTATCAAAGGAGGCGAGGATCTTAAACAATAATTATAGCAAACATATAAAAAGGAATATTTAATGCATGATACGATCAAGAAAATACATAAATTTATTGCTAAGCTGATTTTGATTCTAGAAAATAATCTGGAAGATATGCATTTATCAGATAAGAAATCTACCACCTCAGCGCAGAAAAACATTGCAGATATTTTAAATAAATTAGTGAATTTAATGATCCAGCTTAACAAACTAAGTAAAGAGCAAAAACTAGATATTAAAAACATAGTAACTGAAAGCGATCAAGAAATTATTGAGCGATTCTTAAAATATAGGTCAAAAAAATGAGTAGGAAAAATAATTATAATCAGCATTTACTGAGTGCAGTGCTAAGGCAAGATTTCAGTAGCTTCATTCATAAAGTCTTCACTGAAATTAATCCTGGCACGCAATACGTGCACAACTGGCATATAAACTTAATTGCAGATTATTTAGAAAGCGTTCGACAAGGGAAAATCAAACGCCTGATAATTAACATGCCGCCCAGGGCGTTAAAGTCGGTTTGCGTAAGCGTCGCCTGGCCAGCCTGGGTCTTAGGTCAAAAACCTGCTGCACGCATAATGGCAGCCAGTTACTCTTCAATTTTAAGCCAGAAGCACTCACTCGATTGCCGAATGATTCTTGCCTCTGATTGGTACCAGAACCTATTCCCAGCCACTATTTTAAGCAAAGAGCATAATCAAAAAAGTAAGTTTTTAACAACCAAAAACGGCTTTCGTTTTGCAACAAGTGTTGGTGGGTCGGCCACCGGTGAAGGCGGAGATATTTTACTCATTGATGATCCGCATAATCCAACGCAAATTAATTCACGCAAGAATCGTAATAAAGCAATAGAGTGGTTTGAGCAAACTTTCGTAACCAGATTAAACGATAAACAAAAAGGAGCGATCGTACTAGTAATGCAGCGCCTTCATGCGGACGACCTCTCTGCCCATTTAATCTCTAGTGGCGGCTGGGAATTATTAAAAATACCAGCTGTTAGTGCTAATGACTTCACTTACAAGATTGGCAGCAAAAATTATTTTTATGCAAAAAATGATATCTTAAATAAAAAGCGTGACACGCACCAGTTCCTGCAAAATATTCAGCAAGAAATAGGCGCTAGAAATTATGCTGCGCAGTTTTTGCAAGAACCACTGCCGGATAATTTCAGCCTACTGCAGGAGGAGTCGATATGTTATTACCAGCAGCTTCCAGATGCCTTTGAATATTTTATTCATAGCTGGGATACGGCAATTAAAACATCAGAGAAAGCTGACTATAGCGTCGGCACATTCTGGGGGGCACTGGCTGGTAAATTCTATTTGATAGATATGACGCGCGCTAAGCTACCCGGATTTAAAAAAAGAGATCGAAAGGCAATATAATAAATATTTACCGAAATATTTATTGATTGAAGATAAAGCTAGTGGGCAATCTCTAATTCAAGATCTAAAGCTAGATGGCTACGCCAATATTTTCCCAATCAAACCAAAACTGGACAAGGTAACGCGCTTTGCTTCAGTTACTATCTGCTTCGAGTCTGGTATGGTTGTGCTACCAGAAATATCTGCTTACAAAAGAGCACTAATTTCTGAGCTAACTAATTTTCCATCCAGTAAAAACGATGATATCGTTGACTCCGTTAGCCAGTTCCTCAATTTCATTAAAAAAAAAAAAGAAAAAAAAGCAGCAAGGGTGAGAGCTATTTAATGCTCAATAATAGTGCAGAGACTTACCTAAATAGTGCAGAGACTTACCTACAAATTTAATCTTCAATGAATGTAATCACTTAATACAAACTCACATAACGTGAAAACTCTGTAAATATTCACCCCATTTCATGCATTTCAAATTCTTTAAATTAACCTTAATTTAAGCTATACAGCTAGTAGAGGCGATGCCTTCAATCCCTTATGCTGCCTAAAGGTTAAGCCCTGTTAACTATTAAGATATGTAAAAAAGTTATTGACTGGCAATTATTTTTAATATATAGTCACGTTTCATTAATCTATTTTTAAAAAATTAGATAAGCGAGAGAGCATGTTAATAATATGTGTTTAAATGGAAAAAAGAGTGAATGAGATCACGGATCGCAAGTACCGGGATGACGGAATGTGGCTGAAAGTTAGGAGTTTAATTTAATTATCGAACTCCCCGCGCCCCCGGATGTCATTCTGAACTTGTTTCAGAATCTCATAAACGGTTCAGCGAATATAAGCGTTGTAAGGTTAATGATATCCCGGATCGTAACCCGGAATTACATAATGTGGCTGAGGGTTAGGAGTTTAATTTTAATTAGCGAACTCCCCGCAACCCACGATGTCATCCTGAACTTGTTTTGCGGATCTCTAAAAACCTTTAGGCGCATGTAAATGTTGAGAG
>JAHDBQ010000095.1 GCA_020630305.1 Alphaproteobacteria bacterium
AATAGACTCTATAAAAGAAAAACATCCGGATATACCTATCATTGGTTTTCCAAGGGGAGCTGGTTACAATGCGGATCTTTATATTAAAGAAACAGGCATAGATGGCGTTGGAGTTGATCAATTCACGCCCATTAGCGCTATGCAAAGATGGCAAAAAAATATAGTAGTTCAGGGCAATCTGGATCCGGTTGTTTTACTAGGAAGCAAAGATAGCATCAAGAAGCATGTTGATAATATTATGCAAAATATGTCAGAAAAAAACTATATATTTAATCTCGGGCATGGTATATTGCAAACAACACCAGTAGAAAATGTAGAATTCTTAGTAGATTATGTCAAAAATTACCATAAATAAAAAAACAGCTATCATCTTGTTTAATCTAGGCGGGCCAGATAATTTAGACTCCGTAAAGCCATTTTTATATAATTTGTTTAATGATAAATATATAATTACGCTGCCAAGTTTTTTTCGCAAAATAATAGCTAGGTTAATTTCAAGCAGGAGAGAAGAAACAGCTAAAGAAATATACGAGCTTATGGGCGGTGGGTCTAGTATTTTGCCAGAAACTAAGGTTCAGGCAGAAGCTTTAGAAAAAGCTTTAAAGAAAAAGGGGCAAAGTGACTTTAAAATATTTATCTGTATGCGTCATTGGCATCCGATGTCTGACAAAATTATAAAAGAAGTGGAAGAATATATGCCAGATGAACTAATCATGCTGCCATTATATCCGCAATTTTCTACCACCACTAGCCTCTCCTCTCTTGAAGATTTTAAAGATAAGATAGCAAATAGTAAATTAAAGAGCGCTATACAAAAATCTATTTGCTGCTACCCAGATCAAGAAGATTTTATTAATTCTCATATAGAGCTAATAGAAAAAAGCCAAAAAGAAGCCGCTACAGGTAGTAAGATTTTATTTTCAGCCCATGGGCTACCAGAGAAGATTATTAACTCTGGGGACTCCTACCAGTGGCAAATAGAGCTAACGGTGAGTAAGGTGGCTAAGAAGATGAATCTCCAAGAGGATGAATATCAGATATGCTATCAAAGTAAAGTGGGCCCGATGAAATGGATTGGACCTTCTACGGAAGATCTTATTGAGGAGTATGGTAAGGAGGGGCGCGGACTTATTATTGTACCAATTGCTTTTGTGAGCGAGCACTCAGAAACAACAGTTGAGCTTGATATCGAATATAAAGAGATTGCAGATAAATATAAAATAAGCTATAATAGGGTTCCAACACTTAGCGTTAATGATAAATTTATTGAATCACTGGCTAATATTGTTATTGGCGCCAGTAATGAAGGTGATTCATTTACTGCGGGCGCAGATGCGCAAGGCTCTAGTTTTTCAAGAAGGTGTCCGGCAGAGTTTGGTAAATGTCCGTGTGGTAAGTAGAGCGAAGAAGATAAGTTTTTATATATAGCCTTTTAAAGTTATTTATAAGCAATAAATAAAGTAAAAAATATATTTTTTATAAAAACACGCTTGACTAAAAAAACAACATGGTATATAAGTTTAACTCGAAACACTCAATGGGGATGTAGCTCAGGGGTAGAGCGTCTGCTTTGCAAGCAGAATGTCGGGGGTTCAATTCCCTCCATCTCCACCATTTTTTCACAAACCGTTCAATAATTTCAGTTTTTAATAAAGATATAAAATCTATACCTCTTGTATTTAATAGAAGAGTAATTATATTCATTTACTATGGTAAATTAACCTTTAAGTTTTGTAACAAGGAGTTTTCATGTACGATAAAAATAATGTTTTTGCTAAAATTATCCGCGGTGAAATTCCTGGAGAAAAAAACTATGAAGATGATGTGATGATTGTTATCAAGGACATACAGCCGGCTGCTAAGATTCATTTGCTTGCTATGCCAAAAGGAGAATATGTTGATTTTGCAGATTTTATTGCTAAAGCAGGGCAAGAAGAGGTCAATCATTATTTTAAAATAATCGATAAAATAGCTAAGGAAAATGGGGCTGATGAATATCGTTTGGTTACAAACAAAGGCGAAAGCGCTGGGCAGTCAGTGTTTCATTTTCATACCCATATATTAGCTGGGCAAAATAATCAAGAATTAATGGATACGAATTTATGAGTAATAAAAAATATGTAGTTGCAGTTATAGGCGCAACAGGAAATGTAGGAAGAGAGATACTAAAAAATCTAGAAGAAAGAGAATTTCCTATAAAGGAGCTTATCCCTGCAGCATCGGAAGGATCAGTCGGCAAGCAAGTTAGCTTTGGTGAGGATACGCTAAACGTAAAACAAATGAACCAGCTGGATTTTTCTGTAATCGACATTGCTTTTTTTTGCGCAGGTTCTGATGTTGCTAAGAAATATGCCAAGGAGGCTGCTAGCAAAGGATGTATGGTTATTGATAAATCTACAGAATTCAGAATGAATAAAGATGTGCCGCTTATTGTGCCAGAGGTAAATGCAGGTGCGATTGATAAAAATAATATTGGCATTATTGCTAACCCTAATTGCTGCACTATACCTCTTGCTGTAGCCCTAAAGCCCCTTGATAACGCATCTAAGATAAAGCGAATAGTGGTTTCTACTTATCAGTCAGTCTCTGGCGCTGGTAAGGATGCTATGGATGAACTATATAACCAAGGGCAAGTTATTATTTTCTGCCGCTAAGCCTGAAATTTTTGATCATCAGATTGCTTTTAATATATTTCCACAAATTGGCGGCTTTAACGATGATGGAACTACCGAAGAAGAAGCTAAAATAGCAGAAGAGCTACAAAAGATATTAGGAGAGCATTTTAGCGCCTCTGTAACTTGCGTAAGAGTTCCGGTGTTTATTTCCCACTCAATGTCTGTGAATATTGAATTTGAAAAAGATATAAACGCAAGTGAAGCCGAAGAAATATTATCAGAAGCTGATGGAATTATGGTTAATGGATCAAGCAGCGAGCATCCATACACCACCCCAATAGAGGCAGTAGAAAATGATGCTGTATATATTTCAAGAATTAGAGATGATGCCTCGCAAAAAAACACGCTTAATATGTGGATATGCTGCGACAATTTACGCAAAGGTGCAGCGCTGAATGCGGTGCAAATAGCTGAAGATATTACAAAATAAGATTTTTGCGTTATAGTAAATTACCACAGAGTCTCCAGGTAATGTACTATATGAGCAGAAATAAAAATTACAAGAAGCACGGAATGACAGTTTTTTTTAAGGAAATCTATCATTCCGTGAAAACAAACAAAGGCTTCACCTTAGGCTTTGCACCATCATCATGAATTTGATGAATCGCTCATCTTTACTGATTTCTTCCATAGTTTTACCGTTGATTCTCAAAGTCATCATAGCCACAAGAGGGTTCATTATATCTTGGCCCTTTTCTCCGGCTGTAACGTTCATTACAAACTCCGCATCGCTGGCAAAGCTCTCATTATGATGCAATGTAGCTAGGAAATCATAGCCATAAGGATCTACGTTTGGCAAAACCGTGTCCATCATTTTTATAATATTTTCTCCCCCACTATTACTTACCATAACCGGCCTTGCCTTGCTATATAAATACTTCACCCCGTCAAAGAATCCCTTAGGAGTTTTTAGCTTGAATGTAGAGTTTGCACCCCCTTCTTTAACAGTGGAATTTGTGCTTATCGTAATGTCATTGATTGTAAGTTGGCTTGCTTCAGTAATATCCATATCTTTAAGATTTACATCAGCATCAATTTTTAACCCTAAAGACCTTGCGCCCATTAATGCTTTAAACAGATCGTAGTATTCTTGGTAATGGTATTCATCCGGAACTAAAGACCATAGCTCATTTATTTTAGAATCTAATAAATTGTGATTATATTTTGTGTCTAGATATATTTTATAATTATCGCCAGGTTTGTCTCCTTTGAAATCAACAAAATAACCTACATCATCATTTTTAATAGATAAAAGCATATTAAAATCAGAAGGCGAGGTTTTAGCGTCATAATACTCTTTGTGAGAAGATTGATTATCATCAACAAAGAGGGTCATATAATGTGCAGGTATTTTTGCCCCTCCGGATAATTTTAAGTCCGTAGGTTTTTCAAAATATATTTCATATAATTTAAGTATATTTTTAAATGAGTTCTTGTCTTTATCATCAATAGAGTTTGATTCATTTAAAAGCTTATTTAAGTTCTCAAAATAACACTCAGAACCATATACGTTCTCTGTGAATTCAACATTATATTTTACACCTTCTAATGTTGCTGTAAACAACATATCTGCTTTTTTTGATTTAAATAGTTCAATATCTCCTTCGGCCATATATATATTCTCCCCAGCCGTTGCTGACAGATGTATATTCTTTGGCAGGTGCTTTAATTTATCGCCTTTCAAGACGGGAAGTATGTTAGAGCTTGTGATAATTTGGAAGTTAGGGTTTTTTATATAATAGATAAATTTTTCTATCTTGGTTTCGCTAATATTATCATTTACACCATATACTAATGGTAGGTTATCAGCTTCAAACGTGTATAACTCCCCAACGAAATCAATCGTAATTCTATCTTTTATGGGGCTGTACGAAACCTCAAGAGCATCCGTTGAAAAAATGTTA
>JAHDBQ010000096.1:0-2112 GCA_020630305.1 Alphaproteobacteria bacterium
ATCTTTATTCTTGTAAGTCTCTCTCTATTATTCCTTGCAATAATCTGGGGTAAACATTTTGCCGCGCGGATGGTGGAGCCTATCAAGAATTTAGTGATTGCATCTGAAAAAGTGAAAAATGGTGATCTTTCTGCGCAGGTGCCGCTAAAAGATTTAAATAAGGACGAAATAAGGATTCTTTCTGCATCTTTTAATCGTATGGTCACGCAGATTGATAAACAACAAAAAGAACTAGTTGTTGCGCAGCGTTCTTTGGCATGGTCTGATGTTGCAAGAAGGGTAGCTCATGAAATTAAAAACCCCCTTACACCTATTCAACTATCGACTGAGCGTTTAGATAAGAAATTCTCTGGCGAGGTTAAAGATGAGGAAATGTTCAAAAAATATGTGAATAATATTTTGAGGCATTCAAATGATATTAAAGATATTGTGGCAGAGTTTGTTGATTTTGCGCGTCTGCCTGCGCCTGACTTTGCAAAGCACGAAATTGTCTCGCTTGCGCAGGATCTAATTGAGTCCCGCAGGATAATTAATAATGAAATCAATTATCATTTTAAAACTAACAAAGAAAGTTTTGATCTTGTTTGTGATGTTTCGCAAATTAGCAGAGTGCTTGGTAATTTAATTTTAAATGCTGAAGAGTCTTTGGAAGAGAGTTCCAGTAACCCAAAAGAGATATTTGTAAAAATACAAGCTACTAAAAGCACATTCGAAATAATTGTGCAAGATAATGGTCCTGGCTTTCAGGCTGATGTTATAGATAGTTTAAAAGAAGCATATGTAACTACTAAAAAAACAGGGACTGGTCTTGGCCTATCTATTGTTAATAGGATAATAGAAGATCATTTTGGCAAGTTAGAACTATCGAATTATTCTAGTGGTGGGGCAATGGTTAAGTTAATATTTAGCCCATTAGAATTAATTAATAAATTAAAAAAATAGTTTACGCTAGTTAAGCATAGCTGGGTGGAATGAAGAAATGTGACTAATATGAGATTTTTTTTATAAAAATAGTTGCTTTCTTGTTTTTAGCATTATAACGTTAACTATAAGCATCTCAGAAAGCTTGAATTGAATAAGTTTAAAACTACTTCTATTCTGGCTTTCTTAGAATTTTACTGAAAAAAAATAATATAATCCTTACCTTTGTTGTAGATGTAATGATTATATGAAATGGGAAAGGTAATCTTCAATTGATTTGCTGGTAGTTTAAATGTTTGTATATTATTATGACAGATTTGATATCTATTAAGATGTAATATCATTCATTTAGTTATTATTAAGGAACTATTGAAGCTTATAGCTTAAAAGTAGCTGGGAAAGTATTTTTGAATAAAAGGAAAAAATAAAAGGAAAGATTTTTTTAAGAAATATAATTTAGCCAACTATCTTTATAATAGCAGATAAGCTTTCAATTAGTTTATAAATTGAGAGGTAAATATTATGGCTTTAGATGTTCTTATAGTCGACGACGAAGATGATATCAGAGATGTTGTTTCTGATATATTGAAAGATGAGGGGTTTGCAAGCAGGTCTGCATCCAATAGTACGCAAGCATTTAATTTAATTAAAGAAAAAACTCCAAATGCAATTATCTTAGATATTTGGTTGCAGGGAAGCGAGCTTGATGGGCTTGTTATTTTGGAAATAATCAAGAAAAAATATCCTTTGATGCCGGTTATAGTAATTAGTGGCCATGGTACGATCGAAACAGCTGTGAATGCAATTAAAATGGGAGCTTATGATTATCTAGAAAAGCCATTCACGCACGACAAATTAATGATTGTTCTAAAAAGAGCATGCGAGTCTGCTAAGCTGCGTCGTGAGAATATCGACTTAAAATCAAAAGTCATAGATAAAACAGAATTCATCGGTAATGCAATATTAACTGCAAAACTGAAGGGGGAGATTGACAAGGTGGCGCCAACATCAGGGAGAGTGATGATTCATGGCGCTATTGGTAGCGGTAAAGAACTAGCTGCAAGGCTTATACATAAAAAATCCAAAAAAACTTCTGGACATTTTGTGGTATTCAGTCCAACTGCTATGAATACGAATCGTGTTCAGCAGGAATTGTTCGGCGATGATGAAAGGCAAGAGAATGGCCAGTTT
>JAHDBQ010000096.1:2122-4571 GCA_020630305.1 Alphaproteobacteria bacterium
GATAAGAGACTAAGCGTTCTTGAGTCTGCTCATGGCGGCACTTTATATATTGATGAAGTTGGTGATTTGCCACCTTCAGTGCAAAATAAATTGCTAAAGTTCCTAAAGGATGAAACCATTACAAAAGGCGATAAGGAAACAAAATTAGATGTAAGAATAATTACATCAACAACTAAAGATCTACAAAAAGAAATTGATAATGGCAATTTTAGGCAAGATTTATATTATCGTTTAAACGTTGTACCGTTAATGGTACCTCTTCTTTCAGAGCGCAAAGAAGATATTCCTTTATTAGTTGAATATTTTGTAAAGCAGCTTTCTAAATTCTCTGGCCTTAAAGAGCGTAAGTTTTTAGATGAGGCGATAGCTGCTCTGCAAGCGTATGACTGGCCGGGTAATGTAAGGCAACTTAGAAACGTGATTGAGTGGAGCTTAATTATGAATCCGGTATCTGCTGGTCAGTGTGATAAGGTAAGGTCTGATATGCTTCCTCAAGATATTTTGCATAATGGAGTTAATATCGCAAAGCCGGAAAGTAATATTGACATGATGTCTATGCCGCTGCGCGAAGCAAGAGAAGTGTTCGAAAGGCAGTATCTAACTGCGCAGATGAATAGATTCAATAGCAATATTTCAAAAACATCTATCTTCGTTGGTATGGAGCGTTCCGCGCTGCATAGAAAACTTAAAACTTTGAATATTCATGGTGCTAATAAGCCAGCTATTCAAACAGAGTAGATGTTGTAAATTACTATTTAAGCTTAAGTTTTATTCCTTAAGAAGCGCGCTACTTTAAATTTTATAGTGGCGCGTATTTTTGCAAATATATAAATGGAAATAATATTATGAAAAAAATAATTAATATCATTCTTTTAGCTCTAATAATCTCTGGATGTAGTGACTCATCAGAGGTAGATTCAGATATTGTTTCTGCAGAAAAAAGTAAGGAAATAAAGCAATATATAAATACTCAGTATAAAAACAAAAGCAAGGTAGATTTAAAAGGTAATTACGGCAAAAATCTCAAAGGTATCAAGTTAACTTCAGTAAATATGGCTGGAGTGGATTTGTCGGGAGTTGATTTAACGGATGCAGTTATTGCTAGGGTAGATTTATCTGGCGCTAATCTAGACGGTGTAATTTTAACTAGAGCAACTATCCAAGAAAGCGACCTTTCTAATATTGAGTTTAACAATTTGAATGCGCAAGGGGTGGATTTTCAGGCCTCAGTTTTTAATAAAACAACATTCCGTAATGTTAATTTATCTGGTGCTAACCTGGAGGAGTCTGACCTTACAGAGGCTGAAATTTATAATTCTAGGTTAGATGGTATTAATTTGTCAAAATCTGTAGTAAAAGATGCTACTTTACAGAATGTAAATTTCCAAAAATCTAATTTAGTTAGAACCGATTTCAGCGGCTCTAAAATGAATGAAGTAGCGTTTTTCGGTGTTAATTTAGAAAGGGCTAATTTTTCTAGAGTCTCTATGGATAAATGTAGCTTGGAGTCTTCTGACCTAAGCCATTTAAAGGCTGAAGAAGCTAAATTCACAGATAGTGATTTTAGTGAATCTATTATGGATAATGTTAGTTTTTCAAATAAAACCATGATTGAAAATTCAAAATTTATCAATACTAGTATGAAGAACATAATATTAAGCGAGGTTATTTTCAAACAAAATTGCAACTTAAATGATGTTAATATGAGCGGTGCAAAGATCGATGATGTGCAATTTTTAAATAGCTTAATGCGAAATATTAAGGTTAATATAGCCAGTATAAATAAAACATATTTAAATAACACAGATGCAGAAAATGCGCATTTTAATAAAACCAGAATCAATCAGCTTAAAGTTGCTAACTCTGTTTTAAAAGATGCTGTGTTTAGTAATTCAGATGGCGATAAGATTAATTTTAGTAATGTTGATTTAAGTGGGTCGCATTTTGATAATTATAATTTAGAAGAAACCTCTTTTAATAAAACTAATTTATCTGGTACATTATTTAGGAATAATAAAATATCCAGAAGTATGTTTGCTTATTCTCTGCTTGATAAGGTTGCAATGCTTAAAGGTTCATTCCAGTCGGTAGTATTTAATCATAGCCCCGTAAAAAACTCACAGCTTAGAGGGATTGATAGCGTTGCAATGGTGATGATACGCTCGCCATTTGTGCGTAATATTATGTTTAATAATAAAGGATTTGAGAAAGTACAAAGTATAAATGAAATAGCTACTTTGCAGGATCTGCTCTCTAATAAAAATTTGTCTGGCCTTAATATGGCGTATATTAATTTGTCTGGTGTGGATTTACAGAAGGT
The DNA here is from genome assembly GCA_020630305.1 of Alphaproteobacteria bacterium. Classification (GTDB taxonomy): domain Bacteria; phylum Pseudomonadota; class Alphaproteobacteria; order Rickettsiales; family Rickettsiaceae; genus Megaera_A. The sequence goes on from JAHDBQ010000096.1 coordinate 4,443, forward strand.
TACAATTAAAGATGCTATTTTGCTCGGTGGTAAATTTAATAATGGCACTCTTGCTAGTTGTACAATCTCTAACTCAGATCTTACTAAGGTAGATTTCTCTGCCGTGAATTTTTTGGGCTCAAGCATTCG
>JAHDBQ010000097.1 GCA_020630305.1 Alphaproteobacteria bacterium
TTTTAGAAAAGTCTTCAGAAAAAGTCAAGCCAATATCAGCATGCGCAAGGGCCAGAGAGTCGTTAACTCCATCCCCGCACATCGCAACAACATATCCTTGATCTTGAAGGTCCCTGACTAGATCTAGTTTTTTGTCTGGAGTTGAATCTGCATAATATTTCTTGATGCCCATTTTCTCTGCTACATAAGAAGCGCTAAAGTCATTATCGCCAGTAACTAAGACGGTTTCTATGCCGTGCTCATGCAGCTTTTCTATTTGCCTTGTTACTTTCTTGCGGAAGCAATCACGCAAGTGAATAACTCCTGCAATTTCCTTGTTAATTGCAACTAAAAGAGCTGTGCCATGAGATTTGGAAATTTGTTTTATGATCTCTAATACTTCCTCGGGCAGGTCTGAAATACTAGAGTTTAAATATTTTGCTATAGCTTTGATGCTACCTTTTCTTATCTCCATCCCTTGATATGTACAGCCACTGATCGGACTAGCAGAAGAAAAGGCTAGATATTCATAATCGCTATGATTTATTTCTGATTCTTGAAGTTTAATTTTTTTTGCGCTAAAATTTTTGATGCTTTTACCCTCGTAGGTTCCATCTAATAATGATGACAAGAATAAAGATTCAAGAAATTCCTGGTCGCTATTACCAGAAAGGTTCTTGAAATCTATCATTTCTCTTTTGCCCACAGTAAGTGTTCCGGTTTTATCAATCAGAGCGATATTCATATCCACAACATTATCAAGGGCGCTATGATCTTGTACTTTTACTCCAGCCTTGAAAAGCTTTATTTTTCCAAAAGTAATAATTGCATGCTGCAGCCCAGAGATGGTAGTTGGCAGTAGCACTATTATTAGGTCGATTAGATATATCGAAGGTATTTTAAAACCTGCATATTTAGCAATGCTCCATATCACAAAGATCACCGACATAAACAGCGCAGATAGACCAAGAATAATTCGCTGCAGAGCAACTTCTGATGGTAAGGATTGTCTTTTAATACGTTTAATCATGCGCATTGCGCGCGTAGAAAAAGAAACATTGCTTGAGAAATTAACCTGCATCACTAGCAAATCAGAGCTCTCTACCACGCCGCCTGTGGTTAATATATTATTCTTCTTTGGCTTTTTTAGTTCATTGCCAAACACTCCGGTAATGTCAGTTTCATTTATATAACCACTGCCTTTTATTACCACACCGTCAAAAGGAATCACGTCACCTGGCATAAGCAAGATGTAATCTCCAGAATTTATCTCTTCAAGACTAACTTCAGCGTAGTTTTGAATCGATTTTAAATCAGCAATTCTCTTAACCATCTGGCTTTCTTTTCCAGCCGCCTTTATTTCCTGATGATTTATATTAGAATAAGCACACCCTTCTGCAAACGCCGAAAATAACAGCGTCATCCAGATCCAAAAGCTCATCTGAAAATAAAGGGTAATATGGCCAGTAGGGTACTGAATCTCTTGAATAAGAATCAAGGTAGCAAGAAGCGCTCCGACCGCTACAATAATTAGCATCGGGTTATTTGCCATGTATTTCGGATTCAAACTCCTAAAGCTATTTAAAATAGTTTTTTTAGAAAAAATATTCATGCAAAATTTTAATCGCTTTTTCGTTATGATAATCATCAATTATGACCGTAACACTAACATCAGAAACAGAATGATAGAAAATTTCTATTTTATTTTTATTCAGTATCTCCAGCGTCTGGTCAATAATATTACTCTTGTTTATATCACAACTTACCAAACATATCGAAGAAATCTTGCTGCTGAATTTATATTTTATTTGCCTTGAATGTTTTTTAAACCCATCAAGTATCTGTTCTGCTTTGTTTTTGTCGCTTAAGTTGATGATGAATATTATGTTTTCATCCGCGCTGTAGGCTTCCTTAATTTCAATTTTGCTTGCCCTAAATAATTTCTCTAAATGTTGCCCGGTTTCCTTGTTTTTATTAGGAATATCGATTTGCAATAAGTTTTTATTAGAAGTAATAGCCCTGACTTTATTTTCTGGTTTATTGATGTATTCTTTAGTAACGAGCGTACCAGAATTATCTTCGAAGGAAGAAAGAACTCTCATTTTTAAATTATATTTTTTAGCAGCCAAGGCTGATCTTTGATGCAGCACTTTAGCGCCGCCAACACATAGGGCGCATAGTTCTTCGATATTTATTTCAGGTATTTTATGCGCATTGTTTATCAGGCGAGGGTCTGCGCTGTAAATTCCGCAAACATCAGTATATATATCGCACCTGTCAGCCTTTAGTTCGCCAGCTATAAATGCAGCGCTAGTGTCTGATCCACCTTTGCCAAGAGTGCTTACATCATGCGCGGCCGATACCCCTTGAAAGCCCGTGATAATAGGCGTGATATTTTGATCTAGAAGTTCATTCAAATAGTTAGTGTTTATATTAGTGATTTCAGCATTGCCATGATTGCTATCGGTAGTAATGCCAGCTTGCCACCCTTGCAAGGATCTTGCATCAATGCCCATCTCAAGCAATTGCATTGCTAGTAAAGATGAGGTAATAATCTCGCCGCTTGCGATCGCTGCATCATACTCCCTGATTGACTGGCTGCTTTTTAAAGATGATATAGTATTGCATTTCGTGATCAGGTTATTAGTCACACCAGCCATAGCAGAAACAACAGCTATAACTTTGTTATTCTTCTTAGTTTCTTTTTCTATAATAGTTGCAACATTCCGTATTCTTGCAAGATCTGCTACGGAAGTTCCCCCAAATTTTTGAACTATTATTCCCATATTATTTTTTTGTACTTAGATTCCTACTTGATTATTATAAGTTATTAATCTATAGATTCAAGGGGTTATTATCTTGATGCATAAAATTATTGATTAAGATTCAGTTATCTTACCTGTTAGCTTTGTAAATTCCTCTTGTAATTTATGCGCTATTTTGTTATCTGGGTATTTTATTTCCTTATCATTAATTTGGATAGAGGTGGCTCCTGCGATTTCTATTGCTGTACCTGTTACAAAGCAAGAATTGTAATGCTTTATTTCATCCAGTGATACTCGTTTTTCATTTACATTCATGCCAAGTCTTTTGGCAATTTCAATAATTGTTTGCCTTGTTATGCCGTTTAGAAAACGGTCAGCGATTGGTGTAATTAATTCATTTTCTTTTGCAAAAAATATATTGCTGGTGCTGCATTCAGCAATAAAACCGTGCTGATCTAGCATTAGCGCATCATCAAAGCCTTTGTTTTTGGCCTCTTGTTTTGCTACAATTGCCATCGCATAATGCGCAGATGATTTACTCTGAGCAGGTATAGCATCCTCAGCATTTTTACGCCATTTACTTAAGGAAATTCGTAAATTATTTTTATAGGGATGGTTTGACTCTTGCATAGTAATTAGCATATTCACAGGCATATCATCTTTAAATAAGCCAAGTCCACATTCACCGCGCCATATTAGAGGTCTTATATAGGCATTTTGAAAATTATTGGCTGTTAGTATTTCGTTATTTGCAGCGATAATTTTATCTAAATTAAATGGCGAACTGATCCCCATTAATCTTGCAGACTCTATTAGTCTTTGAGAATGTTCTTTTAGTTTAAATATTGCGCCATTATATGCTCGCTGTCCTTCAAAAACACTTCCGGAGTAATGCAGGCTATGAGTTAGAACATGAATATATGCATGATCCCAGGGGATAATTTTGCCATTAATCCAGATATATTCAGCTTTTTTATTTGCGCTATTAAAATCCATCCGTGCCTCCAAATTTTATCTTACTTTAAAAAAACTATACGATAATGTTATTGTATGTACGTCTTCCATTTCTGGATCATTTTCTATTTCAGGGTCAATAAAAAATGTAACTGGCATTAGCATTTTTTGTCCTGCCTTTAGGAGCTGCTCCTCAAAACAAAAGCAGTGCACTTTGACAAAATACTTACCAGCTTTTAGAGGGGTTACATTATACACCGAAGTGCCAATTATATCCACATCACTTAGATTCTCAGACTCATAAAAAATCAGCGTATTTTCTCCAGTGATTACTTCAGCGCTTCTGTGTTTTGGAATAAATCGCCACGGAAGTTTAGAGTCTACATTTGCATCAAATTGAACAAGTATTTTTCTTGTGCCTTTTACCACTTTGCTATATGCTTTTGACCTTTGAGTAGTGCCACCAAAACCTGTTGCTTTACAAAAAATATCATATATTGGCACCGCCGCAAAACTTAGCAGCAGCATGCTGCAGAATAGGGCGACAATTGCAAAGGCAATATTTTTATTAGAGCTTTCAGGTTTCTTTTGCATAGTATTAGCTACTATGCGAGAAAATATCCACTTCTTCCCAGCCCATAAGGTCTAGCTGCGCTCTGGTTGGCAGGAAATTGAATGTTTCTTTAGCAATATCCATTCTGCTAGTATCTGTTAGCATCTGCTTGAAAATATCGCGTAATTTATGCAAGTGGAGCACATCAGTTGCTGCATATTCTTGCTGGTCTTGGCTTAAATCTTTTGCTCCCCAATTAGAGCTTTGCTGCTGTTTTGAAATGCTAACATCAAGCATTTCGCGGCATAAATCCTTA
>JAHDBQ010000098.1:0-2242 GCA_020630305.1 Alphaproteobacteria bacterium
TTCTAACTACTTCATAATTTGCATATTTTCTAGCTATATCTATGGGCTTTATTTTGCTATACTTATTTTTTATTAAATCAGGATTTGCTCCGTTATCTAGTAGTAGTTGTACAGATTTTGGGCATCCATTTTTTGCAGCATAGCCAAGTGTTGTTTTTTCACTTGGTTCCACACTAAAAAGGTTGAGTTTTGCGCCATTATTTATTAATAACTCTATCGATAATACATCGCCATTGTCTGCCGCATAATGTATGGGTGTTATATCGCAATAACTTTTAACATTGATTCTTGCGCCACTATCGATAAGTAACCTTACTGACTCCGGATTGCCATTTTCAGCTGCATAATGAAGAGGTGTTTGTTTCATGCTATCTTTAACATTGGTTTTTGCGCCGCTATCGATAAGTAACCTTACTGACTCCGGATTGCCACTTTCAGCTGCATAATGAAGAGGTACTTTTTTGTCATTACCTTTTGCATTAGGATCTTCTCCTAGTTTTAGCAAAGTTTTCATTATTCCTATCTTTTCTTCTGCTGCAGCTTGCAACAACAAGTTTTTTGTTTTGCATCCATTGTCTTTTAAAATCTTCAATGTATCTGCGTGGTTATTTTTGAAAGCAAGCATAGTAGGAGAATTGTAATCATCAGTTTTGTTTAAATTAGCACCTTGCTTTATAAGTTCACTTAAAGCATTTGTGGACCCAGAGGATGCAGCATGGTCAATCGGGTTTTTACCATCATATCTATCATATACAAGATTTAAATCAGCCCCTTCTTTAGCCAGCGCTCTTATTGAATCCGAGCAATCTGCCTGGGCGGCATAAATAGCTGGCGTGGCCTTGTAATAGTCAAACTTATTGAGATCTTGGGTGTTTTTTGCTAATATTGCAGTTGCTTCTGGATTCCCATTTTCAGCTGCAATATGTAGTGGTAGTTTGCCAAAATGATCATTCAGATCTGGATCTGCTCCTTTATCTAGCAATGTTTTTATTGTCTTTGGGCACCCTTTTTTTGCTGCCATATGCAGTGCATTTGCACCTGTTATAATGGAAAAATTAGGATTTGCACCCGCCTTGAGTGACTTTTGCATAGTAAGCAGGTCACCCTTTCTAACCGCCTTTAGTAACTCATCACCTAATATTCTAGCTGCTCTATTTTTTGACATTTTTTACCTTTCCTTTTTGTTATATTTAAAAATCTATAACTAGGATATCTATAGAAACTTGGCTTTTCAAGCAAAATAGAGTTAGCGAAATTTAACCAAAAACATCACTATCTTCTATCCATGGATCTACCAAATTTTTATATGCTTGCTGAAATTCTTGCTCTCTCTCTTTCTCTGCAACTTCTAACATATCAATTATCTTTTGCTTTTGAACTAGCGACTGCTTTGGCACAAAACCCACATTGCTCTTAATTGATGTATCAGCACCTGCTTCCAGTAAGTATTTGAGCATTTTTGTGCGGCCATAATATGCAGCATCATGCAAAGTCGTGCTGCCATGTTTATTTTTTATATTGGGATCACCTCCGAAATCAAGAACCCATTTTAACATCTTGATGCTACCTTTCAGGTACATAATTTCATGCAAGACGGTGTTTTTATGATGCCCACCAATAGCGTTAATGCTAAGCTTTTCTTCTTTGAAAAACTCTTTTAATTTTTTTAAATTGTTGTTTTTAATAAGATGGGTCAATTTATCATATTGACCTAGATCCATCTTATTATTTTGATAATTATATTTAGACACCCCTTCCCCCATTTTAATTAACAACACGCTATTATTCACAGCAAACATACATACTTATATTTGTTTTAAAACAAATAGTTTTGTTGCATTTTTAATAAAAATCATTTATCTCTAGGCGGGATATATGCTCAAAATGAGTAGATAATATACGCGAATTGGGAGATTTGATTTTAAAATGAGAAAGGTATTATTATTTTTGCTGATCTTAATACTTCTATCCAAGCCTTCTGTTTATGCAAGCCCATGGCTACCCGATCCAGGCGAATATTTCCTCTCAGCAAGCCATATGAGCATAGATAAAAAATCAATTAAACTGCAAAAAAGGCGTCAAAGTGAGTTTATAATGGCTCAGGACTTAATTTATGTTCTTTCTAATAAAATTGCAGAGATTTATCGAAAAGCAAATGTTAGGGCGATAGCAAAACCTTCTATCTATGGTAATCAGCTACTAAATAGCGAGCAGCGAGCGGTAGAAGAAATACTAAAAATAA
>JAHDBQ010000098.1:2252-4460 GCA_020630305.1 Alphaproteobacteria bacterium
CTTAAAGCGCAGCGCTAGGGATTTAAACGCATTTGATGATCTCTCTGCTAGTTATTTCAACATTGAATATGGCATCACTCATGAGCAGTCATTTGGCATGAATATTGGCTACAGAATAAACAGGTTTCTTGATTTTAAAACAACCAGAAATAATATAACATCTCATAATCAATCAAAAAAAGGGCGCGCTATAAATAGCCATGATTTAAGTATTTTCTATAAGTACAAATTATACGAAAATAAAAATTATATCTTTACGTTAGTGCAAAAAATATATGCAACCCAGAGACCAGGTGATAGCTGGCAATATTATGAGCTAGGCGCCTATTTGGGAAAATCAAAAACTAATAAATATGGGCGAACATCTTTTGCCTTCACTGGCTTTGCTGCGCGAAAATTTAATAAAAAGCACATGAAAAGCAAGTATGGCTATGCAATATATTTACAAGAAGGGATAAACTTCAATAATGGCTATATACTTAGCAATTATAGTGAGTTTCAAAAAGCAAAACATCAAAATTTTATTTATAGAAGTTCCTTTTTTAACCAAGTTTCTATTGCAAAAGAATTTAAATTTGGTAGTATCCGAACCGGAAGCTTAACAGCTCAATTGGGATATTTCTGGAAAGGAAGCACAATAAATTCAAAATACACGATATCGGGGCCAATATTTTCTATATGGGGGAGTTTGTAGAACAATTTTACCAAGATCTGCAAAAGTATCTTAATCAAGATTCTGAGCAAATCAAGCACGCCCGGATACTTCATTCCATGCAAGCGAATCATGCTTATCAAACCTTGCAGGAAAAAGATTTTGGCAATTTAAAGCTTTTAGATTATGCTAAGCTTCCTGATTATATGAAAGAGGGGTATTTTGCTTTTCACAAAAAAGAAGGCGCTTCAAATAATAATGAAGCTTGTTATGCGATATATAATTTCCAAGCTTTGAAAAAAATAAAACCAACCAGCAAAGAGCAAATATTTTTAGTTTCAAAGCTAGATTTTCAAAGCATTTTGGCTAATTCTTTCTCTGAAGAAAATACAAATTGGGCGCTGAATCATTTATCCGAAACTAGGCCAAGTTGCTCTGCTAAGAGCACACCATATAAAAAGATAGTAGCATCTTCAGCTCTGATATTTTTTGCTTTGATGCTTAGTAGCCATGGATTGTTCTTGATTGTAAATCATCTAATATTTTTTACGCAGACATTATTTAAAACCATAGTTTTTACAGCTGGTCAAAAAACTCCAAAACCATCCAATATCAGGCTAGATATAGATCTTCCTATATATTCAATTCTAGTGCCATTATATAAAGAAGAAAATAAGGCCTCAGCAATAATAAAGGCGATTGATAATTTAAATTATGACAAAAACAAGCTTGATGTTAAGCTAATTATTGAAGAAGATGACAAGCAAACAATAAATGCCCTAGGGGCCTTAAACATCCCGGAATACATGCAAATAATTAAAGTTCCATGTTCATTACCGCGCACAAAACCAAAAGCTATGAATTATGCACTTAGTTTTGCCAAAGGCAAATATTTAACAATCTATGACGCTGAAGATGAACCCGATGAAAATCAGCTCCTAAAGGCAGTTAATGAGTTCAAATCGCTACCTGATGAATATACATGTTTACAATCAGCTCTTAATTTTTATAATGCTAAACAGAATTTACTTACCAGGTTTTTCAGTGTTGAATATAGTGTTTTATTTAACTTTTTACTGCCAGGTCTTGAGAGGTTAGGCCTGCCGATTCCGCTCGGAGGCACAAGCAATCATTTCAAAACAGAAAAGATTATAGAAGCTGGAGGGTGGGACTCTTATAATGTAACAGAAGATGCGGATCTTGGCATCAGATTTGCAAGCTCCGGTTATAAAATAAAAATTCTAGATTCAGTGACGCTAGAAGAATCTCCTGATAATATAAAGGACTGGCTAATGCAGCGAGCAAGATGGATAAAAGGTTTCTTGCAAACCAGCATCGTATTTGCTAGATGCAAAAATAGGCTAAAGCTTCCCCAAACTACTGCAATATATATTTTCATTACCATGGCATCATACAGCTTTTTATGCATGCCTTGGGTGTTTGCATTATCTCATATATTCAGCTATAAGTTGTTTGAAACCTTATATAGCATAAATTATATATTATATTTAATTTATATGTATCTCACAGTGGCAATAGTTTATTTATCCAAAAGA
>JAHDBQ010000099.1 GCA_020630305.1 Alphaproteobacteria bacterium
AGATCTGAATAACCTAGCAGGGCTTAAACAGATAGATGATATCTTTTTAAATTATCTAAAGGATAAAGATGAAGAATTACGCAAGCAGCTGCTTAAAAACAGAGCCCTAGGCGCAAATAATATAAGCAAAACAAAATTATCAGAGTTCTTGATAGAACTGGCTGAGCATCTTGATGATTTCTTGGCGGAGTTATTTTGTATATCCACTGAAAATTTCGATTTAAGAAAAAAGAGTAAGGATTTTGACCCCATTTATGAATGCAGAAGGAAGTTTGTTCAAAGATATGCGCATAATAAATATAGCCATGATGAGCTAGAAGGATTTAATTTTGACGATGTATCAAAACAGCTATCAGAGCTTCTTGGGGGCGCTATTACAGAGAAAAATCTATCAGACAAAATATTATCATGGCTCAAAAATCCTGATTTCAACTCTAAAGAGCTAAAGGCGGCCTCCCATTACTGCGCGATTATGATTCACAAAGGCAGTTTGCTCAATTTATTCAACATGCCCAGGAAAATAGACCAAGAAAATCACTTGCGAGAATACAGAATAGATCAGCTGAAACAAGATATATATCTAGGCTTCGATCATCGCGACCTGGACTCTGCAGATAGATATAGTTACAATCTTAAAAGTCACTCTATGGCAAAATATTGCATTTATTGCCACAAACAAGAAAAAGACTCCTGCTCTCATGGTCTAAAAGATAAAGCATCTAAGCAAATTTTACCAGAAAAGTCAGGTTGCCCGCTTGATCAGAAAATCTCAGAGATGAATTTGCTGAAAAGCTCTGGATTTAACATAGGGGCACTTGCCATGATTATCATAGATAATCCACTAGTTGCAGCTACCGGCCATCGCATATGCAATGATTGCATGAAATCATGCATATATCAAAAACAAGAGCCAGTAAATATTCCGTTGGTAGAGTCAAATATTCTGCAAGAAGTGTTATCCTTAAAATGGGGTGTGGAGATTTATCTGCTACTAACTAAATGGAATCCACTGAATTTAGACTCCCCTCTGCCCAAGGAGAACACGGGTAGCAATGTTTTAGTTGCAGGCACTGGACCTGCCGGCTTTGCCCTTTCGCATTATTTACTCTCTGAAGGGCATAATGTGCACGCCATAGACGGTCTTAAAATAGATGATTTAGATTTTGATATAAATCAGCCTATTAAATATTGGAATGACATAAAAGAAGATTTGAGTAAGGCAGCGCCAAAAGGATTCGGAGGAGTCGCTGAATATGGCATCACTAACAGATGGGATAAAAACAACTTGAAGCTAGTTAGGCTGATTTTAGAGCGCAATAAAAACTTTAAACTAAAAGGTGGTGTTCGCCTTGGTAGTAACATCACTACTGATCAAGCTTTTGAACAAGGCTATGATCACATAGCCCTTTGCATAGGAGCTGGAAAGCCTCGCTTTGAGTCTCTGCCTGGGTATTTTTCTAAAGGCGTAAAATGCGCTGCGGACTTCCTGATGAATCTTCAGCAAGGGGTTACATATCAAAAAGAAAGTAATAGCAATCAGCTAATTAGGATGCCAGCAGTGGTTGTTGGATGCGGCCTAACAGCTATTGACAGCGCTGTGGAAATTATGCATTACTACCCTGCTCAGGTGATAAATTTCTATGAAAAGTGGGGCGAGAAAGAGAGAGGGGCTGATGATTTCTCTGAAGAGGAGTTTGAAATAGCAGAGGAGTTTATGCAGCATGCTAAGATGTTTTTAAAGGCAAAAAGCGACGCCGAGCGCCTTGAAATAATGCATCAACTAGGCGGCGTTACTATTTGCTACCGAAAAGATATCAACCAATCGCCTGCATATAAATTAAATGCAGAAGAGCTTGAACACGCTCTTGCACTTGGCATTAAATTCGAAGCAAAACTTACTCCGCAAGAGATTAAAAGTAATAATGATGGTTATGCAAAATCTGTTGTTTTTAAATGCGGAAAAAATTTACCTGCTCAGCTAGTACTAATAGCGATCGGGACGCAAGATAATGAGTTTTCTGATATTGATAATTTGGACCCTGGATATCAATCTGATATATTCAAATCTAAAGACAAAAGAATCAGTTATTTTGGCGATTGTAATCAGAAATATTCTGGGAATGTTGTAAAGGCTTTGGCTAGCGCAAAAAATGGTTACAAAGAAATTAGCAAGGCCCTTTCTGAAGTAACTAAACAGCAAATAATTGAAGATGGCTTATTTACATCAAAAATTATAAAAATCAATAGCTTATCTAACAATATTACTGAAATTATCGTTGATTCTAAAGCAGTAAAAAACTTCAAGCCTGGGCAATTCTTTAAACTGCAAAATCACAGCAAAGACTTGTCAAAAACAACTGAGCCTTTAGCCTTAACCGGGTCATACACTGATAAAAACAAAGAGCAAATTTCGCTAATAATATTAGAAATGGGTAACTCTAGCAAGCTGTGTAGAAATTTAAAAGAAGGAGAAGAAATATCCCTTATGGGGCCAACAGGCCAGCCTACAGAAATATTAAAAAACAAGAAAGTTGTTTTGGTTGGTGGCGGCCTTGGAAACGCGGTACTCATAGCTACAGGCCAAGCCTTGAAGGAAAATAATTGCCATGTCACATATATTGGCGGTTATAAGAAGCCTGAGGATCGCTTTTATGTAGAGAAAATTGAAGAATTTTCTGACAGGGTAATCTGGGCTTGTGACCAAGAGCTCTTGAGAAAGAATCGGGATCAGGACTTAACTATTCATGGTAATATTTTACAAGCAGCTAAAGAAGCCTGCGATAAAAACTTTTTTGCAAATACAGACCAGGTTATTTGTATAGGGTCGGATAGGATGATGGCAGCAGTAGCTGCGCATAAAGAACAATTATTCGGCAAAGCTAAAATGATTTGTAGCATTAATTCACCAATGCAATGCATGATGAAGGGTATTTGTGGGCAATGTATTCAAAAAGTAGATGATGAGCGAGGCTATATATTCTCATGCTCAAATCAAGATCAAAATACCGATATCATTAGCTTTGAATGCCTAAATAACAGATTAAATCAAAATAAATTATTTGAAAAGATGTAGCAAACTATATCGAATTAGCTAAACAACTATTTCTATGCAAAAAATAATCAAAAATATATGAACAACCTGGCTTAAACTCTCAGGGTAATTTACTAAGCTTACTCATTGGGAGGATTACGGCTTCCAGAACGCCTTACCTGGCATTTCCTTATGCGAATCCCTATTACTGGGTTCTCTCATACCTTCTTTATATTTTTAGATAAGCTATTGTTTACTATTGTAGGTGTAATAATAGTATTTTATGGCGGAGAGAGAGGGATTCGAACCCTCGATAGAGTATAAGCCCTATACTCCCTTAGCAGGGGAGCGCCTTCAGCCACTCGGCCACCTCTCCGAAAGAATTATACGATACTTATATCACCTTCAAAAAGAATTTGCTAGCTTTATTTTCAGAAAAATCAAAAAAAAATATCTGGTCAATATCACAGTAAGTTGTCCTAACTTCAAGACGAGTTTTAACTAAAAAACACCTCATCAAAGCAATGCCCTGATGAGGTGTTTATTTTAAAATTATAATTCGCTAATTTTCTTCAAATAAGAAAGTCAATATTAGCATTTCTGTTAGAAATGCACTCTAAGACCAACTGTACCAGTGTGTGACTGATATTTTTCAGCAACGTTGAAATCATAGCCAAGGCTTAGCTCAACTGTGTTTGAATAGTCAGTTTTAATTGATGTACCAACATTAAAAATTGCAGTTGGTTGCTTTGTAGCTTTTATATAACCTTGAAAAGCGCTACCTGGAATAGAAATATCAGTTTTTGCTTTCTTGGTCGCAAGAGCAAGATCTAAATTAGTATGAATTTCCGGGATAAACTTAATGTCATTCATCATGCTCATCCACTGTGCTTTTGCACCAAGCAATAACGCAGATCTATTCACGCTTCTTTTGCCTATAGCTCTTTTAACAAAAGATGCATTACCAGTCTCAGTATATTTTTTAACTTCAACACTGCTAAATGCAAAACCAAGACTTGGCGTTAACTGAACATTATTACCAGCTAGGAAATTATACCCAAGCATAATATCAAATGACAGTAAATCTGCTTTTGTTTTACCTTTTGCTAGGTCACCAGCTGGTGTCGCTAATCTCTTTTTACTAATATTAGATTTACCAAAAGTAAAGCTTGCGCTAGTAAAGAAATTATTAGTTAAATCCGCTTTACTATAAAGGCTGAATAAGTGAGACCTAATATCATCTTTATTTTGCTTAACTTTTGAATTTTTTATGTTTGTATTAAAGTAAGAATATGCAAAACCAAGCATATTTTCTTCACCTGTATCTACACCAATCGTGAAACCAGCATGGTCAAATTTATGGCCATCTGTATATTTTTTAGCTTTTTCTGTACCTTGAGAAAACAATCCCTTAGCCCAAAAACCAA
>JAHDBQ010000100.1 GCA_020630305.1 Alphaproteobacteria bacterium
TTAGTAGCATTTATTTTTCTATATCAACATTTTAGTGCATGTATAGCGCCTTGTAAATATATTTGTTTAATATAGTGCGCGCCAGTCTTTTCCGCCTCAGCCATTCTGGTTTGGAAGCTATTAAGATCTGCAAGTTTTATTTACCTCCTACTCCTAAATTAGACTCACTTTTTGTGCGCTTTAGTTATCTTCTTAGATGACTTGATTTTTCTTGCGGCCTAGCCTCGTCAATAATTTTTCTTAGGTTTGGCATACTTGTTGAGCGTTCAAACTTAGTTGTTACCTGAATTGTTTCTGGCTCTATATTAATTTCTTTCACCACTTAATCCACACTAGCGCCAGATTTATATCTCATGAAATTTGAATATTCGATTAAAGCTTTTATGTCTTTTGTGTTATATTTTTTTAGATCTTCAAAAGTAGCCCCAGATTTATATAATTCTCTTGCATAGAAAAAAATAAGAGCCTCTTTTTTATATCCACTAAACTCTTTAAACTCATCTAAATTTGCGCATTTTCTTCTAAAATTTTTCAGTCAATGTTATTCATATCAAAATTTTTACCGCCTTTTAACATTATATAAAAGCTATTATTTTCTCTATTCATGCCATCAAGCACGCAATCTTCACTATCTTGGCCAATTGACTGGCAACATTTAGTTATTTTATCTAATATGGCTGCACGCATATCACCTGACGGGAGTTTGACGTAATAAATATCATCTAGCTTTTTTTGCAAATTATCTTTAAATTCTATTGTTGTTACATCTTCGTCTAAAGAAGAAAAACTAAAAATTTCTATTTCTGCATTTTTTAAATCCCTGGAAATCAGGAGAGTTTTTTAGCTCTTTAAGGTCGTCATTTTTTTTAAAGTAGTTTTTTCATTATTAAACTGGTTGTATTTTTCGAGCAAGATATCATCTGAGAGCCTAGGATTTTGCACTTGGCTTTCAAATTCTTCAAATAATAACGAACCTACTCCTTCTCTAGTTACTTCTTCTTTTATAAAAGATTCAAGCCTATCTTGTTTCTTCAGTTGCATCAGGGCCGATAAGTTGATTAAAAAGATTTGCTTTTATTTTATCTTCTAAAGATTCAGGAGCTTTACTAGTTCTAAATAATATATTTAATGGCGCTTTTAGTTTTATAATATCTTCCCCTTGATTTAATTCAAACAAATGTTTTTTGCATTAATATTAATGCAACACAAAATTATAGGGGCGGGGTAAAAACTGCTAAGCAGGAATGAGATAGGTGTGATAAATTTGCTAATTCAAATACAAGGCTTACAGAGCTTTCAACCAATCTTTTAAAAGGATTCTATATAACAAATTACCATTAGAACAAGAATAATTCTTGTTTAGAACTAAATCAAACATAACTACTTTAAATTTCTTGATGCATGCTTGATAATCCATGCCCTCTCTTTACTAATATCATCCACCCCCCAATCTTCTAATAACTTCACTGCAAAACCTTTATCATCTTTGACTAAATCATTGATGTTATTGGCTACAGAACGCTGCACATATTTGCATTTATCATCTTTCAAATTTTCCAAAATACCTAACACGAGAGAAGGGTTATTAACTACAATATTAAGCTTTTTTGCCCAAGGTAGCCTCGTCCGCACGCCCTCACTAGCAAGGCGCCTTAGGTGAAAATTATCACTCTTTGACCAGGTAATCATTTGCTTTATAGTTTTTCGTGGATATTTTTCAATAAAGGGACGGATAGTCCACTCCCCAGTATTACGCTTGGTAATTTCTTCTATCACCTTCATGGACTCGGCAAAATAATCTACTCCGTATTTTTCTACGTATTTTGCAATTGGCATTAACCAATAAAACTCAGTAAACATTCCGGTTTCATTTTTATTTTCTGGCCCCATTATCTTCAAAAAAATCTTGATTATCCCAGGGTATTCAATGGCGAATAGTTCATGCATAATATCTGCAAAAAGCTCTATTCTGTTTTTAAGCTCAAGGCTACTAACGCCCGCTTCTACTTCAGATATAAATCTTTTACTGTCAAAATCCTTGTATACGGCTGCTATTTTCTGGGCTAGCATCTGCGCAAGCTCTTTGTCAAACCATTCTTTTAATTTTTTAGCCATGTAATTCTCTTATCTATTATCTGCACTTAAATGATATTATCATAGCACTAACTCAATTAGAAAATAATCTTTCAAAAATACAACCTTAATTAAAAATCTTGCCCGATACCAAAATAGAACTGCAAGGCTTTATCAATAGACTTCCTGCGTTTAAGAGGAGTTGCAACATCCAAACGGATTGGCCCAAAAGATGTATTATAGCGCAGGCCGACTCCCGTATAATATTTTTTTCTTGATCATTGGCTTTTTAGTTTGATAAGCAAAACCCCAATCTACAAACACAACCGCGCCAAAATCTTTGGTAATATTACTTCTGATTTCTGCTGCAAACTCAACAAAAGATTTCCCGCCAATAGGTATATTATCAGAATCGAATTGCCCGCCGAACTGATGCCCATAGCCACGCAGTGAGCTGCTCCCACCGGAATAAAACATTTCACTTTGCGGGATATGAATTGTTTCTGAAGCAAATATACTACCGCTGGCAACTTTTAATGCAAAAACAGGTTTATATTTATTTTTATTATTGGTAAGAGAAAAATATCTAGAAGCAGAAATTTGAGATTTTAAAAATGGATCATTATTAAATTTCGTAGGGAAATAAATTTCATTTTGTAAGGTAACCCTATATCCACGAAGCGGGTTCAAGATATCATCTCTTGTGTCGTGCTCTATAAAGAACGGCAATGATAACAACGAAAAATACTTACTTTTTGCTTTGTTTTTTTTCTTAATTTTCAATTGAAGTAATCTAAGGCCTGCTCCGATTCTCCATTTCTTTGTCAGCTTTCTTGCAATTATAGCCTTTAGAGAAATCTCTCTATTTTTAAAGGCTTTAAACTCCTCATATTTATTCATAAAACCAAGGATCAACTTCTGCCCCTTGCGCCTAAAATATGGCTTTACAAAATCCAAATCTAAAGCTTTTTCTTTTTTATTATATAAAACACTGGCTCTAGTTTTTTCACCTGCTCCAAAACTATTTCGATGCTCCCAGCCGAATTTCCCCCCAAGCCCAAAATTACTTCCATATTCAATACCGAATTTTAAGCTACGCGGCTTCCTCTCCTTCATTTTTAAAGTAACAGGAACAACTCCATTTTTATCAATTGATTTTGCAACTGGCTTCACAGAATAAAACAAACCAGTTTTTTGATATTTAGTTCTAGCTTCCTGTAAGAAACTTCTTTTAAAACATTTGCCTGCTTTAAGCTTTAACAATTTTCTTGTATACCCCTCCTTAACACGCTTTAACCCTTCAAATTTTGTTTCTCCAAGAACCGCATTTGGCCCCGCATCTACAATATATTTCAGCTGCAATGTTTTATCCAGATGATTAATTGTGGCTTTGTGCGATATCTCTAATGAAAATAAACAGTTTTTTTCTTCAATAAATTCTAATATTTCATTTTGAACTTCTAATATCCTGCGTGCTATAGGTTTTTTCAATTTAAATTGAGCAATATCAGGCAAGATTATTTGTTCATTACTATTTTTTGCGTGTTTAATAACAATAGAAAATAAAATATATTGCTGACCTGGCTTAATTTTGAATATAATTAAACCATCATCACTATCAGGCTTATCAACGACAATCTTATTATTGTAGTAACCATAGGAGTCCAGCAATTCTGAAAAAGATCTGCTTGCTTCTTTAGCCCAGTAACTGCGGCTGTTAATTGATTTACCAATATCACTTTCAATCTCCGTACTGAGCTCTACAAGCTCTGCGTAAGATTCATGATTTTTGTCAAGATTAATTTGGAACTTAATATTTTTCTTTGCAACAGCTTGAGTCACAAGCATAACACAAAAAATAAAGCTGGTTATTACAAAGACTCTTGAAAAATAAAATATTCCTTTATTCATAATTTTTAAATTACCACCTCAAAATAAGAACCCATTTATTGCAAAATTTAAACAGAAAAAGAATTGCCGCAACCACATTTAGCAGTTGCACTAGGATTTGTTATTTGAAAATAGCTACTACCTAATTCTTCTATAAATTCCACTGTGCAACCATCTAAAAACTCACAAGAAACAGAGTCAACCACAACTTTAACTCCATGTTTTTCAAGCACAAAATCTTCCTGATCAATAGACTCTACTAAATTATATTGATACATAAAACCAGAGCAACCGCCTCCATCAACTGCAACGCGCAAGGCTATCATTTTTTTTTCGTTTTTTGTAATTAGTTCTTTTACCCTTTCAGCTGCTGGCTGAGTTATATCTAAATTCATCTGTATTCTAAAATATTTTTTTATATATTATATAATATATTAAGTTGCTACAAATTGCCATAACAAAAATAAAAGCACTCCTTTATAAAAAGAA
>JAHDBQ010000101.1 GCA_020630305.1 Alphaproteobacteria bacterium
TGACTGTCCAATCTTAATATAGCCAAGGCCAACCTCAAGCAAAGTTGCTAGCTTGTCATATATCGTTGGCACTTTTTTGAAGAAACTAGTTGCATCTTCTACTGTCATTTCTAGGATATCTGCAATATTCTTACCTTTATATTTAACCTCTAAAGTTTCGCGGTTATATCTTTTTCCATTACATACATCGCAGTTAATATAAACATCCGGTAGGAAGTGCATCTCAATTTTCACAAGTCCGTCACCTTGGCAAGACTCGCATCTTCCGCCCTTAACGTTAAATGAAAATCTACCCACCTTGTAGCCCCTGACCTTAGATTCTGGAAGCTCCACAAAAAGATCACGAATCGGTGTGAATGCGCCAGTATAAGTGGCAGGATTAGAGCGCGGAGTTCTACCAATAGGCGACTGATTAATGTCAATAATTTTATCTATATATTCAAGACCAGTAATAGAGTCGTGCTCTGCTGGGTATATCTTTGTTTTTGGCTCTAACGCTTTTAGCGCCGCCTTGTAGAAAGTACTAATAATCAAACTAGATTTACCACTCCCAGAGACTCCGGTAATCGCTGTAAATGTACCAAGCTTCAAAGTCATATCTAGATTCTTTAAGTTATTTGACCTTGCTCCTTTTAAAACTATCTCTTTGCCAGGATGACCAGCTCGAACTTCCTTAGGAACTTCAATAGATTTACGACCGCTTAAATAATGACCAGTGATACTTTCTTTAGATTTTTTAATATCTGCAAGCGGGCCTTGCGCTATAATCTTACCGCCATGCAAACCAGCGCCAGGTCCAACATCGATTATATGATCAGACTCAATCATTGTTTCATCATCATGTTCAACAACAATCACCGTGTTTCCAAGGTCTCTTAAGTTCTTAAGAGTGCTGATTAACCTTGAATTATCGCGCTGATGCAGACCTATTGATGGCTCATCAAGCACATATAAAACGCCACTAAGGCCGCAGCCTATTTGCGAGGCAAGCCTAATTCTTTGGCTCTCACCACCAGACAAAGTTCCAGATTCACGGCTTAGGCTTAAATATTCGAGTCCAACATTATTTAGGAAACTCAGGCGTTCTTGAATTTCTTTAACCACTCTTTTGGCGATCATTTTTTGTCTTTCATTTAGCTTAGAGTCGATATTTGCAAACCAATCTTGCGCTTCTTTTATAGTTTTTCTGGTTAGCTGCCCGATGTGTAAATCATCAATTTTTACGCACAGAGTTTCTTTCTTCAAGCGATACCCATCACATACAGAACAATGTTTTTTTGATTTATATCGGTTCAGCTCTTCTTTCATCCAAACAGTGTCAACTTTACGCTCTTTATTCTGAAGCGAAGGTATAATCCCAGCAAATGGCTGCTCAATTACTTCTGTTTTTCTGTCGTCATGATATTCGAAATTGATATTTTCATCTCCTGAACCATGGAATAAAACTTGCTTTATCTCATCTGAAAGCTGCCTAAACGGAGTATACAAACTAAAATCATAATGTTTAGCTAGCGACTCTAGAGTGTCTACTACAAATTTTGAAGATGATTTACTCCAAGGCACTATTGCCCCGTCTTTGATGCTGATTGTAGCGTCAGGCACGATCAAGTCGGAGTCAAAATATGCTTCCTTACCAAGCCCCTCGCACGCGGGGCAAGCACCAAATGGGCTATTGAAAGAAAAGATTCTAGGCTGAATTTCATCAAGTTGGAAACCAGAAACTGGGCAAGAATATCTCTCAGAGAAGGTAATTCTTTCACCTTTCTTATATTTAGTGCCATGCTTTTCTGGCAGAGATGCGATATCTATATATGTTAGTCCATCGGCTAATTGTAGCGCCGCCTCAATACTTTCTGCGACTCTATTTCCAAGCGAGTCAGAGATAACTAGGCGATCAACTACAACTTCTATATTATGCTTTTTTTGTTTGTCGATTTTTGGCATTTCGTCAAGGTCACATAATTCTCCATCAAGAAATACGCGCTGGTACCCATGCTTAATTAGATTCGAAATTTCTCTTCTGAACTCACCTTTTTGACCTCTGATCATTGGCGACAAAATATAAATTTTTGTACCTTCTGGTAATTCATTCACCGCATCAACCATTTCAGATATTGATTGACTTTGAATTGGAAGTCCAGTTGCAGGTGAATAAGGCACTCCTACTCTTGCATATAAAAGCCTTAAATAATCATATATTTCTGTGATTGTCCCAACAGTAGAGCGCGGATTCTTCGAAGTAGTTTTCTGATCAATTGCTATCGCAGGAGAAAGCCCAGAAATAGATTCAACATTTGGCTTATTCTGCAAATGCAGGAACTGGCGCGCATAAGCAGAAAGGCTCTCTACATATCTTCTTTGACCTTCCGCGTAGATAGTATCAAAAGCTAGCGATGATTTACCAGAGCCACTAAGGCCCGTTATCACAACTAATTTATTTCTAGGAATATCTACACTAACATCTTTTAAATTGTGCTCCTTAGCACCACGCACTTTTATGTATTCTTGCATTATCGACTTTATATCTAAAACTTAAACTCTTACTCGAGCATTATAACAGCGATATTGATATTTAACAAGGTTTTATATTGATATATTTTTCCAGCAACTATTTTTTCTTGCTCTTAATATATTTCGGTGAATCTCGATTTAAACATTGATAAAAATAATCACGTTTATGAATTCTTTAATTCAAGGTATATTGTTGAGGTGCAAATTAAATTATTTTCACTACAGTAAGCTACTGTAACAGAGTCCCCAAACTGTTCCTTACTATTTTCCCAAACACAAATTTAATTGTTTTTATGTTAAGTTGATCTTTAGCCTTGACAAGTAGGTTAATAGATGTGAACTTATTTTCCAAATCAGCTTATTGAATTAATAAACTCCAAAAAATCTAAATAATGTCAAAGAATAGAAAGCACAGAAAAGGCAAAAAAAGCAAGCACAGTAATAACAAACAAAATTCCAATAATTTACCCATATCTTTTGATCAAGAGAAATTAGCACAGATGATGTATAATCACACAGAAGATAATACTCTAATAAAGCATATGGGTGACCTTGTATTTGTAATGAATGATCTAGAATTACTAAAAAAAATTATAGATACCTATAATATTCGAAAAGATTATGTAAAAGAGTTTTTGTTTAAAAGAGCTAATTCAGTTTTATTTTGTGATGGCTCGTTATCATCCTATCAATTTTTACTGGAGAAATTCAATTTAAAACAAGAGTTTGCACAACACATTCAAAAAGAGTATTCTTTTACTTGCTTAATATTAGAAAAAGCTATTTGGAATAAGTCTCCTAAAATGCTAAAATATTTAATTGAAGAATTTAACATCGATTTAAATCATCTAGCAAGCAACTTAAAAGATCTTCCGCATCCGACTTTGTTATTTGCTGCCAGCCAGTGTTGGCATGAAGAAACATTTTCTATATTAATGAATAAATATAATGACGAGTCTATTCGTTGCAATGATGTACAAGGCGTGAATTTTTTATATCATATAGCGATTTATAATAGAGATAAGTTTTTCAAATTATCCAAAATATCTAGCAAGAAATTACCGCTCAGCTCGCACGCATATAAACAAATCTGCAGTGTAAACAGACAAGAGAATATAAAATACACACCTCAATCAAAGAAAAGTGCAAGCGCTAAACTGCTATATCATTTCCTAAAGTTATCATTATTTAATGATGAGCTATCAAAACAAGAAAAAAACATCCATTTTAATGGCCTTGGAAAATCACTTTTGCAGATAAACGACAGCTTGAATATAATCAATAAAAAAACCCTAGCTGAGCTATACACAGAACTTTATCTATCACTAAATGTTAATGAAAAATTAGCAGCAAAAGCAAATACCATAATAAAAAAATTCTCAACTAAGCACACAGCGCCTGGTGTATATGGTAATTTTAGTAGTAAATCATACAACACTCTAAAAAATGCGAACAAACACCCTTTGGCAAATAAAATTATAGCTGAATCTTATAAATATTACTTAGAAAATATAGACTATTACGAATATCTTAAAAACGATTTCATGGCTAAAACAATAAAAGAGAATTTATTGTTTAATTATGCACTAACAATAATCTATACAAACCCAGATGAGTCTTTAAAGTTACTTGAAGTTTGTTACTCAATAGACCCTAGCATTGACACTATATGGCTAATAGTTGATGTCAGTTTGCGTTTAAAGAAATTAAAGAAAATGGGTAGCTACTTGTCAAAATGCAATGAAGATTATAAAAATTTATTTAATATATATATCACCTTAAAAGCCTTTCCTAGCTCGATAAAAGAAATACTGAACAAATATTCTGAAGCAAATTTTTATAATTTGCTAAAAAAATGCGATTTACTCGATTTTTCTAGAATTGCTATAATAGAAAACACTTACAAAAAAGCTATTGAATTCAATAATTCTTCACTTCAAG
>JAHDBQ010000102.1 GCA_020630305.1 Alphaproteobacteria bacterium
AATTTCTAGCTCATATTGCTTATCATTTTCTTCTAAGATATCTGCTATATTATATAAAATTTTTGCAACTTCTTGTATGAACTCTGCTTTATTCACTTAATTTATCCTCTTACTGTAAATTTAATTTTTTCGATAGCTTTATAGCCAAAATATACCGCAATTCTTTCTATTATTATATCTTGTTGATAGGACATTTCCATAGAAACGCTCGAATTTTCAGCTGCTATATGCAATATATTTAATTTTTTGCCTTTAGACCTCAAGCTGGTGATTTTAAGCGGAGATGACTTAAGGCTGAATTTAGTTCCTACAATTCCTCCCCAGTTCAAAATTACTTCCCCAAGTATTGGGTGCTGTTTATTAAATACATTTTTAACAAGCTGGTCAACATGCTTAAACACAGGCTTCATCATATCTCTAAACCGATCTTATTAACGTAATTACAACGGTCAAGAAGGATCCGATTATTGAAACAGCCGGGTAAAACATCGAGCTAACCGCAAAACCCATCAACATTAAATTGCATTTTATAATTCTTTTTACTACTCTTTTATGAGTCATCCCCTTGGCAGCAGCTTTTTGAAAGAAATGCTGCAAGTGAGGCTCCCAGATGCGCTCGCCCTTGCTCATGCGGATTAGTAGCGTAAGACCACCGTCGGCTATGTAATAAAGCGATGCTATCACGCAGGCCGCAAATAGTTTCAAGCTGCTAGCTGCTATTGTTAGCAAACATATTCCAAGAAGAAAACCAATTGTTATACTGCCAACATCGCCCATAAAAATTTTAGCTGGGTGCCAATTAAAGTAAATAAAGCTAATTGCCCAGGCAAGTATTATAGTGCTAATTGATATAATAATTTCTTTATTTAAAACTTTATCTTGCGAAAATAAGCAAAGCAGAATTATAGTTACTGATAGATGAATTGTTTGGCTAGCAGTTATGCCATCTATACCGTCCAAGAAATTATAAATATTCAAGAAAGAAACCAAAGCCAGGCAGCCAAGCGCAAGGTCAAGATAAATAGATATTTCATAATGAAGCACTGTATTTGGATGAATTAGTAGCTCAACTGCGGCAAGTGAGCATATAATATGTGTAAACAGGCGTATAATTATCGATACTGAGAATATATCATCAAGCAGAGAAACGACGCTAATTGGCAAAAAAATTGGAATTAGCAGCATGGAGTAATCATAAGTGCCTGTAATAATCACTTCAGCAATTGGTAAAAATATGGTGAGCAAAAAAGGCAAAGCAAGACCGCCAGCTCTAGGCGTTTCTTTAGCATGAGCTCTTCTTTCAGATGGTTTATCTACTATGCCGTATTTGGGCATTAATTTGATAAAGGATCTAGTCATATAAAATGCTGATGCCGTTATAATGATACCAAGTAAAATTAAAAAATGCATATATTCCCTAATTATTATATTTATGCCTATATTAGCAGCTATTTACTAAAATAACAAACAGAAAAAGCCCAAGTCTTAATCTTATATATTGCAAATATGTCTAATATCTAGATATTACTAAATTTGTTACATTAAATATGATGACACCGGATAGTGTTGAATGCTAATATATATATTAATAAACAGTAAGTAAAAATATTATTTGGGAATTTACAAGGAAGGTGCAATAATGGAATTTGGCAAAGCTGAAAGAGCGAATAAATCAGATGCAGATAAATCTCAAGCAGATAACTTAAAAGAAGCTAAACAAAATAAAAGTTTAGAAGAGCAATTGCAAGAGGAGATTCAGAATAGAAAAGATAAAAAATTTAAAAAAGACCTAGAGAATCTTAAAGATAATAAGGCTTTTGCTGACGCGCTAAATGAATCTCCAGAAAAAAACATAGAAACTTCGCTTGAAAACATTGATAAAATTAATGATAAATATTCAGATATCCAGCAAGATCTTGGTAAATTACTAATTGAATCAGAAAAAATTAAAGAGAATCATAAAGATGGTAGTGACCTCTCAGTAGAAGAGCAGAAGGAGGTGGAGCGCATTGAAAAGGCTGCTACTAGATTGCTTGAAATCACTAGAGAGCTGGAAGAACAAAGAAAAGAAGAGGAAAAAGCATTAGAAGCTTCCCTAAAAGAGCAGGAACAGAGAGAGCTTGAAAGTCAGCAACAAGAACAGTCGCCTGAAAGGAAGTGGAAAAGTTCTACTCCATCTGCAGCTGCAAGAAATTACAATTCAGCAATGGGAAAAGCTGGTAATTCAGACGTAAAAGAAGAGCCAAGCAAGAAGCAGCCTTCTGTTGATGAAAAAGTTTCTAAGTATAAAAAAGAAAAAGATACAAAAAAAGAGCAAAAAACTCTCAAAAAAGAAATTAGGGACAGTAAGTCGCAAATTAGAAAAGAAAAATGGGAAGTTAAAAAAGCGGCAATGTCACTTAAAACAGCTGAGATAAAGGCTACAGAGGGAAAAATTAGAAAAGCAGCAAATTATTTGCAGTCAGACAAGGCGAAGCTTAAGAGGCGCTCAGCAAAGCAAGTAAACCTAGAAAATGCAAAGAAAATTTTAGATGAAAAGAAAAGTAATTTAAAAAGCTCAATTGACAAATCTGAGTCAAAGAGAGAAAAATTTGCAAAGAATACCGAAGGCAAAGAAACTTTATCCTCACAAATAACTAAAAAAATTCATGCGAAGCAATCAAAAAAGAATGAGAACTCTTTGAGTAAGCTCGCAGAGTCTACAAAGAAGCATGAAGAGGAATATAGTAAGGCCAAGCATAATATAGATGCAAAAACTGCAAAGTCTAAATTGAAAGTTTCTTCAAAAGAATTAGACAAAGCAAGTAGAGACTTAAAAAAATTAGATAAAAAAACTCCCAAAAACCTATTAACCAGAAAATCAAAAAAAGCAGCGAAAAAAGAAGCTGCTCTCGGCAAATTAGATGCAGCGCAAAGTAAGTTTTCTGAAGCTAAAAAAGAATATAAAGAAGCATCGCAGGCCAGAATTGATGATGTGGGGACTGGAAATAATCAAGATAAAAAAATAGCTGCCAGAGAGAATAAATTAAAAAATGCAAACAAGAGAGATGGCGTAGCTACGGTTGCTTCTGCTAAGGCCTCGGTAGATGTTTCTGACTATAATCTAAATAAAGCGGATAAAAAAATTGACAAGTTAGAGAAAACTTTAGTAAAACAAGGCAAGAACCAAGTTCAAATGGAAAGCGGAAGTAAGCTTAGGAAAGCTTTAGGGAGCTTAGCTGAAAAACGCTATGAAAAAAAGGCAAAAAAACTTACAGCTGGAATAGATAAGAATTTATCGAGATCTGATAAAGCTCAGAAGCGCACGGCTAATTCTAGACTCTCTGAAGTTAATGCAAAGAACAAGCCAAGTCAGCAAAAGCTGGATAAAGCAAAAAATACTCATAAAACTCAAGAAAATAAGCTTCATAGCGTAGCTAGCAGAGCAGAAAATGCTATGAGGAGTGATGTTATAAAAGCTCTGCAAGACAAAGGTTTGATAGGAAAATATTCAAAGCAAGTTCTTAAAAAAGCAAATCAGGTAAGGGCTAATGTGGAAGCCAGATCTTCAAGTTCTCTTAGTACTAAATCTGCTCCAGTTAGAGCGCGAGGTCATCAGCAAAATAAAAGCGAAGGTCAGTCTAGATAGCTTCATTTAAGGAGTGTTCATTTAAGTATATAGCAAAGCCTTTGAATTTGTTAAAACAGATTCTGTTTGGAAGTGTTGGGCAGTGCTAAGATAAGTATTTAAAGATAAATTCTTAAGTCAGATCCCCCCCATCACCGAACTTCAGTAAATTTCCGTCTACTCTTGAACTTACATAGCTTTAATCGCTTCATTACTTTCTCTAGCAATCCTAATTTTATAACTGGATAAATATTTTTTTATTCTTTTAGAAAAAACTATTGCGTTAATAAAAATTTACATTTAAAATGTAATCGAGGTCAAAAAATAAATGCTATTTAAATTTAGGGTTGCAAAAAAAATTTAATAGCAAAAAAAGAAGGAGAAAAAATTATGAAATCAAGACATGGAATAAGCTGGGTCGAGCTGCCAACTAATACTATAAAGGAAAGTTATGACAACTTATTAGAAGCTATAAAAAGATTTCTAGATTTTTATGAGCAAATAAGTAAGACGGAAATAGAGAATCTAGATGAAGTCGCATCAGCACAGCGAGATGAAAATTTAAAAGTACTACGAAATGCGATAGGGTCAGAAAAACCAACTTACATTGAAAATAACGGCGAAAGAACTTTTACTAACCTAGATACATATGCTTTAAATAATGTTGTAAATATTATAAATGAAATGAACTGCTTCAATAATCCACCCTTTTTTACCGAGGAAGAATGCGATAAAAGTTCAGGTTGTAATTTAAAGGCAGTAAATATTGGTT
>JAHDBQ010000103.1 GCA_020630305.1 Alphaproteobacteria bacterium
AAAAATTATTAACCACCAAGAAGGAGGCATGGTGAAAGTGATTCATGTCAAGATTGGTGACAAAGTAGAAAAAGGACAAAAATTAATTGAACTTGACGAGTCAAAAACTAAAGCTGACTACGAATCTATATTAAACAAATATAGAAATCAAGTTGCAATGGAAAGTAGAATTTTAGCAGATATGAATGACAAAGAATTTATTGAATATCCTGATTTTTTATTAAAAGATAAAGAAAATTTTGATGTAGCTAAAATTATCGAAACTCAAAATAATATATTTAACAAAAGGCATGAATCAAAAGCTGGAACAAAAGATGTTTTAAAGGAAACAGTTAATCAAATAAAGAAGCAAATTGAAGGTCAGAAAGCGCGTAAAAAAGCACAAGGAAATAATGTAAAATTTTTGCGCAACAGAGTTCTAGCTTCTAAAAAACTTTCTAAGAAAGGCTATATCAAAAAAGAAACTTTACTAGATTTAGAAGCAAAGCTCTCTGAAGCTGAAAGCGCTGTATCCATATCCGAATCAGAAATAATTAGATTAGAACAAGAAATTACAAAACAAAATATAGAATTAATTAACACAGATAGTAAGTACTCTACCCAAAATTTAGAAGAACTAAAGCAAATTCAAGGAGAACTCGCGGGCACAAGAGAGCGCTATCTTCAGTTAAAAGATGCCTTAGCAAGAACAGTGATTAAAGCCCCTGTTGCCGGCGTAGTAAATAATTTGAATTATCATACAGTTGGTCAGAACATACCTAGCTCCCAACCGATTATGGAGATATCACCTTCTGATGATTACTTAGTTGTTGATGCAAAAATTCCACCAAAAAATATTGACTCTGTAAGGGTTGGTTTATCTGCTAAAATTAGATTTACAGCGTTTAAATCACGAACAACTCCAGTTGTAGATGGCACTGTTATTTCTCTTTCGCCGGATATTATACAGGATCAAAGAGCTGGAGCTCCTGGGGGGGATCCAAACATGGCCGGTGGGTATTACTTAGCCCGTATTGAAATTGACATGGATAATTTTAAAAAAATAGCTGGGCCTCGCGGATTAATTTTGCAGCCTGGTATGCAAACTGATGTGCAGATTGTAACAGGAACTAGAACTCTACTTAGATATTTACTAGACCCTGTATTTGATGCTATGTTCAAGGGTTTAAAAGAAAAGTAAAAATCGTTTAATACTGAAACTCTAGTTGCTTATGGAAATAATAGATAGCTATAAATCACCAAATTTTTCAAAGCGCACAGAAAATATTGAATATGTAATATTACATTACACAGAAATGACTTTTGACGGCGCTTTAGAAAAATTATGTGATTCTAAAGCAGGTGTAAGTGCTCATTATCTGATAAAAAAATCTGGAGAGATTTTTCAGTTAGTTGAGGATAAACATGTTGCTTGGCATGCAGGCGTGAGCTGCTGGAACGGTAAAGAGTACTTAAATAATAACTCAATCGGAATTGAAATTGATAATTTAGGTGACGAAGAATTCAGCTTGAAACAAGTACAATCATGCATTGAATTATGTAATAATTTAAAGTATAAACATCAAATTAAAGCAAAAAATTTCATCGCGCATTCTGACATCGCCCCAAGCAGAAAAGTAGACCCTGGTCATTTTATGAACTGGAGAGAGATTGCAGATCATGACATAGGAGTGTGGCATAATTTGTCTTATAGGGAAAGTAAAATTTTATATAATTTTGACGATCAAAATGCAAATATTAGAAACATCCAAAAACAATTACAAAAATTAGGCTATAAAATTGAAATTACTGGGAAGTTTGACCAGCAAACAAATTATGTAATAAGAGCCTTCTTACTCAAATTTGTTCCGGAATATTTCTCTAATTTATCTTTGAAGGAAATTCAGTCCGAGCATACTAAATTTAATTGGACAATTTTTGCCCAAGAATGTTTAGATGCTATAATGTAGTATAGTAAATTACTTAGATTTTCTTAAAAGTTCAATTCTCTCTTTATAGTCACCTTTGAAAATATAACTTCCAGAGACCAAGCTAGTTGCTCCTTTATCGGTAGCAAGCCTAGCAGTTTCTTGATTAATGCCACCATCAACTTGTAATATAATATCTTTACCCTTGGTTAGTTTAGCCAGTTCCTGAATCTTTTCTAGCTGGGTATGCATAAATTTCTGGCCGCCAAATCCAGGATTTACGCTCATGACTAGAATAAGGTCAATTTTATCTAAGATATATTCCAAAATATTTTGGCTAGTTGTAGGAAGTAGCGCAATACCTGCCTTAATATCAAGAGCCTTTATCTGCTCTATCACCCTATCTGTATGAGTTGTACTTTCAGGATGAATTGTAATAATATCCGCGCCTGCCTTAGCATATCCTTCTAGCAAATTCTCCGGATTATTTACCATTAAGTGAACATCAAAAGGAAGCTTAGTGTGCTTTCTTAAAGATTGTATAACTGGTGGGCCGAAAGTTAGGTTTGGCACAAAATGTCCGTCCATGACGTCTATATGAATCATGTCTGCGCCTGCATTCTCTAGCGCTTTAATCTCTTGCTCTAAATTTGCAAAATCTGCAGAAAGTATTGATGGTGCTATTAAAGTCATTTACCTAGTCCGAAGTTAATGTTACTATATTGTAAACCATATATCATAAAAAAGCAAATAAATGAATATAATAATTGAAATCGCTACTGAATCTGATCTTTGGCTGAATCATAATATAAATGAACAATTAATAAGTAAAACGCTATCTAATATCTTGCAAAGACATAAGAACTGGAGAGAAGTTACAGAATGTGAGCTTTCTATCTTGCTAACTTGTAGTAAACATATTGCAAAGCTCAATAATGAATTTAGACAAAAAAACAAGCCAACCAATGTGCTTTCGTTCCCAGACAATGAAATAAATCCTGCAAATCTGCTTGAATTTAAACCAGATAGCGATTATATGTATTTAGGAGATGTAGCATTTGCGCATGAAATTATAGATGAAGAAGCAAAAAATAAAGCGATTTTATTTGAAGAACATTTCCATCATCTACTAATTCATGCTATACTACATTTAATTGGTTATGATCATTTGCTGGAGAATGATGCGAGCGCAATGGAGAATTTAGAAATTGAAATTTTGCGCGAGGCTGGCATCAAGAACCCATATAGAGATTCTGATCAATAAAGAGATATATTAAACAATTAATTTGCTATATGCCAAACATATTGAAAAAAACAACACAACAAGATCCGGAATCTATTCCCAGGATGGGCTCTCTAAGAGAGCGCTTATTTCCAAAAAAATTACGTAATTTCTTGAATGCTTTGCTTAAGCGGTCTGGAAAGAAAAATATAAAGAATCAGATCCAAAGCAAAATATCAGACGATATTGACAGCCAAATTCAAGCAAATATCGACAGCTTTGCCAGCAAAACAGTAGATGAGATAATGATCCCTCGCTCTGATATTGTCTCTGTGAGTTCGGATATATCACTTGATGATCTTTCTAAATCGATAATCAAACACACTCATACAAGAACTCTGGTTTATAAAGAAAGGCTGGATAATATAATCGGCTTTGTGCATATAAAAGATTTATTTACCGTAGTTGCTAAGAAAAAGAAGTTTAACTTAAAAAAGCTAATGCGCAAACATATTGTTTGCCCGCACTCTATGAAACTGGTTGATTTGCTTGCCAAAATGCAGGTTAATAGAACTCATATTGCTGTTATTGTAGATGAATATGGCGGCACTGATGGTATTGTGACTATTGAAGATATCATTGAAGAGATTGTTGGTAAAATCGACGACGAGCATGATATTGACCTTAAAGATGAGAATTACAGAATAATTCGCCCGGGCGTAGCTGTCGTTAATGCAAGAGCGCCGCTTGCAGAGATCGAAGATGCACTAGGCAGAAGGCTACTGGATGACAAACCTGAGATTGAGACTCTTGGCGGGCTTGTCATGTCCAAATCTGGTAGCGTTCCTGAAGTAGGCACTGTTATTGTGATTAAAGACGATATCAGCATTGAGGTTCTAGAATCTACCGCAAGAACCCTAAAGCAGCTTAAGGTTACCTACTCTGAAGAGTAGCGTTACATAATATATTATGGTTAAAATACTCATACAGCATGTAACAAAAAATGTTAATTTATATATTGTAGTGAATAAATTTACGCAAAAAACGATACTAAGACAGTTACAGTAAATTACTACAAAGGCTCAAATACATCTAAAAATAAGTTCAGAATATTTTCTTATTATTGTAAATTACTAAGAGATTGATGGTGTATATACAAATTATGATTTAGATATTATATTTTTTCTCTTA
>JAHDBQ010000104.1 GCA_020630305.1 Alphaproteobacteria bacterium
GATCAATCCTGACTGAGCGTGCAGCCGGCCCTTCGCCAATTATTATATCAAGCGAGAAATCTTCCATAGCTGAATATAATATCTCCTCGATGTTAGTATTAAGACGGTGGATTTCGTCAATGAACAATACATCATTTTCCTGCAAGTTAGTCAAGATGGCAGCAAGGTCAGCCCCCTTGGACAGAGTGGGTCCTGATGTTGCCTTAAAATTCACTCCCATTTCTTTAGAAACAATATTAGCAAGAGATGTTTTACCAAGACCAGGAGGGCCATAAAATAAAGTGTGATCCAGCGGTTCGTTCCTGTTTTTTGCAGCCTGAATAAACACATTCAAGTTAGATTTAATATGCTCTTGTCCCACAAAATCATTTAGCAAATTTGGCCTTAATGAAAATTCATTATCGCCTTCTTGTAGCTCTTTCGATAAAATTTCTGTACTCATAATATTGTTTTATTTATATTTTTTTGCGCGCATTTTTTAGTTCTTCAGAGCTAATCTGATAACCTCTCCTACTTCCTCTTCTGGATTGCTTGCAAGTATTTGGCTCACTCTATTTTGCGCTTCTTGCCTACCAATACCGAGCTGCATAAGAGCTGTTATTGCGTCATTTGCAGCTCCCACAGTAGCAGTAGCCGCCGCACCTTTTTGCGATGCAATGCTTATATCAACTGGCGCGCTTGAGATAATCTTATCTTTAAGTTCAGTAATAATTCTTTCAGCTAGCTTCTTGCCAACTCCAGAAACAGCGTGGAAGGCTGTGCTGTTTTTTAAGGTTAAAGCCGATTGTATTTCGTTTGGAGAAAGGGTCGAAAGAATCGCAAGCGCCATGCGCGTTCCAACTCCTTTTACTGACTGCAGCGTATTAAATGCAGATTTTTCTTCCTCATTATTAAAGCCATATAGATGAATATGATCTTCCCGAACATGGGTTTCGATGGAAAGTTTAACCGCTTCACCTGACGAAAGCGAGCTTAACGTTCTGCTTGAGCAAAACACAATATAGCCAACACCGCCAGTGTCTATTATGCAGTAATTTTCTGTAACGGAGTCTATATTTCCTTTTAATTGGCCAATCATAAGATGTTTTTTCTGCTTGTATATTTTGAATAGTGTTATATTATCATCAGAAAGGAGAATTAGCAATTAATTAAGGGGTTATCGATGAAAAATAATGCAAACATGCCTGGCAAAGCAGAAAACCCAAGTCAAACTTTCGCTTCGACGCTTAGCTATATAGTTGCACTAGCGGCAACAATTGTTAGATATTATGATTATGCTTTATTTGGTTTCTCGGCGGCTGTGATATCAGAGCAATTAATGCCTGGCGCTGATTATGACATGAAGCTGTTTAATTTCTTTGCCATGTTTGCAGTGACTGTAATTATCAAGCCATTTGGCTCTATCTTGTTTGGAAAAATTGGTGATACATTTGGCCGGATAGTTAGCGTAAAAATCTCGACATTAATTGCAGCTATTTCCATTCTATCTGTTGCTTTTATTCCGAAATATCAATCTATTGGTTTATTCTCAGTATTGCTGCTTACTATTTTTAGAATGATGTTTTTGCTTAGCTTATCTGGTGAAATCGATGCAATTAGAATTTATGTATCTGAAAAAATTGGCAGAAAAAGACGTCATCTTGGCGCTGGGATCGTTACATTTTCTTCGCAAATTGGAGTTATTATTGCATCTATCGCATATCATTTTGCAACTCTTGCAGAGAATCCAGATTGGTATTGGCGCATTAACTTTATTGCTGGCGGCGTGCTTGGGATAATAGTATTTTTGCTGCGAGGTTTTTTAAAAGAAAGCGATGCTTTTGTTTATAGCAAGTCAAGGCATATTGAAAATGCCGATGATAATTTATTTGAAATTATTCAAAACCATAAATCAAAATTTATCTTAGCGGTTCTAATAAATGGTATGGTTGGCGGCGGGTATCATTTTTTGATTATTTTCTTAAATTTATTCATGGCGAAATCTGCAGGCATGATGGCAATGGAGGATGTATATATAGATAATGTGATCCTGGTTTCCTTGTGCGCAGTTGGCGCTCTTATATCTGGATATGTAGCAGACAGGGTGCATATGGTAATGCAAACAAGTATTGCCCTTATGGTTGCAATTTTTAGTGTATTATTTATGGAATTATTTTTGGAGTTTAATGTATTTTCTGCTAGCTTCCATAGAGTAATAGTTTTCACAATGCCATTTTACACAATACCATGTGCAATTTTGTTGCAATCTATTTTCCCAACCAGCATAAGAATGCGTATGTACGCGCTTTCTCACTCTGTTGGTAGTACGTTATTTTCTTCAACGACGCCGTTTATGTGTATGTTAATTTGGCGATACACGGCAATGGTTGAACTTGTTTTGGTGTATTTTTTATTGCAGCTTGGAGTTTTGTTCTTTGCTTTTACAAAAATAGTTAGACAAAACTATGTGAATATGTTTGAATCTTAAAACGAAATATTTTTGGAATTATTATCCTAGAAAAAATTATGTCATTAAATATTAAGGTTGTTAGAAATTATGCTGAAACATTAAATGCTTCAGCTGTCAATTGTAAAAACAAAAGAGATGTATATGACCAATTAATTAGTTTTGCAAATTCATTAGACTCATCACCAAAAATAAAAGAGTTTATAGATTCGCCAATCAATTCATTTGAAAATAAAAAAAATCTGATCAATAAATTTGGTGAAAAATGCAAGGATCAGTCATTGATTGTGAATTTTTTATACGCTCTTGTAAAAAATGATAGAATAGGCTTTTTGCAAGAAATAGCTGAAGAATATAAAAATATTTTAGATGCAGAAGATAACATACAAAAAGCAGAAGTTTTCTCTGCTCGTGATTTATCAGAAACAGATAAAAAAGAAATCATTTTATTTTTGGAAGAAAAACTTGGCATGAGGGTGCAGATAAAGCATGTTATAGATAAAGAATTGATAGGCGGTGTTATTATCAAATATCAAAATACTATAATTGATTGCAGCGTGAGTGGCAGTTTAGACAGATTACAAAAGAATATTGTTAAATCTAGTATTTTAGAATCGCTAGAATAATTTATAAGGAGTAAATAAATGACTTTAAACCCATCGGAAATATCGGAGATTTTAGAAAGGGAAATAGGTAATATAGACCAGCTTGGGGAGCTTCAAGAAGTTGGTTATGTGATTACAGTTGGTGATGGAATAGCAAAAATTTACGGCATTGAAAATGTACAAGCAGGAGAGATGGTAGAGTTTGACTCCGGCGTAAAGGGCCTTGCACTAAATTTAGAGAGCGACATGGTGGGCGTAGTTATTATGGGCGATGATAGCAGTGTACGCCAGGGTGATAAGGTAAGGAGAAGTGGCGAGATTCTACAAACTCCGGTTGGCATGCCGCTAGTTGGCAGGGTTGTAGACTCTTTGGGCAGAGCTATTGACGGCAAAGGTGAAATTAAAACGGATCTGCATCGCAGAATAGAAATGAAAGCGCCGGGTATTATCGGTAGAAAAAGTGTACATGAGCCGGTGCAGACGGGTATTAAGGCCATTGATGCTCTGATACCGATCGGTAGAGGCCAGAGAGAGCTGATTGTTGGCGATAGACAAACTGGCAAAACAGCGATTGCAATCGATACAATCATCAATCAAAAGCAAGCGCATTTAACTGGCAAGGATGAAGATAAAATTTACTGTGTTTATGTAGCAATTGGACAGAAGCGTTCTACAGTTGCGCAAGTAGTGAAAAAACTTGAAGAAGCAGGTGCTATGGAATATACAACTGTGGTTTCTGCAACTGCATCAGACCCTGCACCTTTGCAGTTCTTAGCCCCGTATACTGGTTGTTCGATTGGTGAATATTTCAGAGATAACGGCAAACATGCGCTGGTAATTTACGACGATTTAACTAAACATGCTGTTGCGTATCGTCAGATATCGCTTCTACTTAGAAGGCCACCAGGGCGTGAGGCTTATCCAGGTGATGTATTTTACTTGCATTCTAGATTGCTTGAGCGCGCAGCAAAACTTTCTGATGATAAAGGTGGTGGTTCTTTAACGGCATTACCTATTATCGAGACTCAAGGCGGAGACGTTTCTGCATATATTCCAACCAATGTAATCTCGATCACAGATGGCCAGATCTTTTTGGAAAGTGAATTGTTTTATAAAGGAATTCGCCCAGCTGTGAATGTTGGTATTTCTGTGAGCCGTGTTGGTTCTGCTGCGCAAATTAAGGCGAT
>JAHDBQ010000105.1 GCA_020630305.1 Alphaproteobacteria bacterium
GCATTACTTTTTCTACAATATCTGCAAAGCTTTCTGTGTGCGAAGCTGCACCTTGTGCAAAAGCAAAACTAGTTTTTAGCAGCAATATGCAGCTTAAAATAAATTTAGTAAATTTCATATATTACCTTCCCATGCGTAAATGTTTTAAAAAATCTGATTTTGGTGACAAAATAAATTGTGTATTATCCTTATCTAAGGATTTTTTATAAGCAACCAGCGAGCGATAAAATTTATAAAACTCAGGGTCTTTCGCATATGCTGCATTATATATTTTAGCAGATTCTAGATCACCTTGTCCACGAATAGTTTCTGACTGCGTATAAGCTTCTGCTTGAATTATCTGACTTTGCTTTTCAGCTGTGGATTTGATTATGGCAGACTCTTCAGCACCTTCTGCTCTTATTTGCATTGCTTCTTTATGCCTTTCTGTTTGCATTCTTTGATAAATTGCATTACTATTTTCACTCGGCAAATCTGACTTTAGAATTCTAACATCAATAACCGTGATGCCAAAAGACTCTGTTTCATTATGCACAAGATCTCTAATTTGCAGCATTAAATCAGCCCTTTTTTCTGTAAGCAAAGTACTTAGCGGATACTGACCAATCACAGTACGCATCGCGGACTCTAATATTTTATTAAGCCTTAAAGAAACACCTGTGTAGTTGCGCACAGTTTTGATAAATTTCACAGGGTCAGTGATTTTATATTTTGCGAATGCGTCAACAATTACTCTTTTCTCATCAGAAGCTGTGAGCTCTTTTTCTTCCGCGCTTACATTTAATATTCTTTTATCTAGATACTGAATATTCTGTATGAACGGAATTTTCAAAGAAAGACCTGGCTTATCAACGATCTTAACAGCTTCGCCAAATTGGAAGACAACAGCCGTTTCTCTTTGGTCCACAGTAAAAAGTGAAGCGCTAATAGTAAAAATAGAAAGAAAAAATATTATAACCAATATTTGCAATTTATTTAGTGTTTTCATAATTATTTCTCTAAAAAGTTTTTCTGATTTATTGACATATGTGGAAGCATTCCATTGCCTCCCATGATTATCTTATTTGAGTCTTGCAGTATTTCTTCTATAGCCTCAAGGTAAAGTCTATCTTTCATAACAGATTTATTAGATGCATATTGCACATAAACCGCATTAAAACGTGACGCATCACCTTTTGCTCTTGCAATCACTGACGCCTTATAACCTTCCGCCTCTTGAACTATTTTAGCAGCTTCACCTCTAGCTCTGGGTAAGATATCATTCTGATAAGCTTCGGATTCATTTATCGCCTTTTCTTTATCAGCTTTTGCCGTTTGCACATCGCGGTAAGCAGCAATTACTTCCTCTGGCGGCTCAGCTCGAAGTAGCTTTACTTGCTCTATCACCACTCCTGAATTATACTGAGACAAAGTTTGCATCATTTGCTTTTCCATTTTATCAGCGATCATTTGCTTTTTGTTAGATAATACTGAGCTAATTGGCGTGTTGCCTATTACTTCTCTTATTGCACTTTCTGCTGCAGCCTTTACAGTCACCTCTGGCTTTTCTATATTAAACACATATTTAGAAAGATCATCAATGTGCCACATAACATCCACATGTAAGCTTACGATATTCTCATCGCCTGTTAACATTATACTTTCGCCCTTGATGTCTCTTGCAGAGACAGCTCCAGTTGACCTTGCAGCCCCAGTTGAGCGATACCCAATCTCGATTCTTCTTGACTTGTCTACCTTTTCAACGATTCTCTTTTCAATCGGTGATGGGAAGTGGAAGTTAAGGCCTGGGGTAGCTGATCTGTTGAATTTACCGAAGCGCATGATAATCGCCTGTTCACCTTCATTTACTTTATAAATACCAGATGAAAGCCACATAATACCAATTAGCGCTGCAAATATCAGCAATATTTTTTTATCAAATTTGAAATTAAAATTATCAAAATTCATCTGATTATTCTTTTTTCTTTTGCGAGTGAAGATATTTTCTTCATCATCTTCTGACTCACCCCACGGGGATTTTTTCAGGATTTGTCCGTATATTTTACTGATCATTTTATTAGATTTCTATTTTGTTTTTGAATTTTCCAGGTAACTCATGTATTAATATAATCACTGTTCAATCAATTTGCAAGCATGACTATACTAAAAACAAATATAATAAACGACATTCTTAAAAACTTACATTTTTCCGATGGGAGTTCAGCGCTATCCAGGGCCTCGGACTTAATTATCAAAGAAGGCGATGCAGGCTTTTCGCTTGATATTAGCGGGCTTGATTTACCTGAAGCCGAAGAAATGCGAGGTAAAATAATTGATGTAGTGCAAAATACACAAGCACTCAATAAAATTAGCGTGGTGCTTACTAGCCAGAAAAAACCACAAGAAAAAGAGCAAGAGCAGCAGAAATCAAAAATCCATATTCCAGGCGTAAAAAATACTCTGCTTATTGCTTCTGGTAAGGGCGGAGTTGGCAAATCTACTATTGCATCACTTTATGCGTATAAGCTTAAGAAGCAAGGATTTAGGGTAGGTATTATTGACGCTGATATTTACGGCCCATCGATTCCTTCTATATTTGGCCTTTCTGGCAAACCAGATGTTCAAGATAAGAGAATGGTACCGCTAGAGAAAAATGGGATCAAGATTAATTCGATTGCTTTTTTAAGCGAAGAAGGAGCGGCAATAAGTTGGCGCGGACCAATGGTAAGCAAGGCGCTATATCAGCTCTTATCTCTTACTGATTGGGGGCAGCTGGATTATCTGATAATTGACTCCCCTCCAGGCACCGGAGATATCCATCTTAGTCTGCTTCAGAATTATGTAATAGATCAAGCGATAATGATAACCTCCCCGCAGAAAATATCAGCTATTGATGTTGACCGGGCAATTAATTTATACAAAAAATTTGATATTCATATCGAAACTATTATCGAAAATATGAGCTATCTAGAAAATGAATCAGGAGAGAAAATAGAAATATTTAAAGGCACTGCAGCTACTGACCTTGCAAAAAAACATGATATTAAACATATAATTAAATTACCAATCATGCCAGGCCTTGCCGCCGCTTGCGACAAGCAGGAAGAACTTGGCGAGTTTATAGAAAAGTTGTAAGAATAAATAATTTGAGCAACCCTTAGATTTAATTAAAAAATTAAAGTATAATTTAAATATCGTTTAAATTAAGTTTTTGTGTTATAAATAAACACAAGATGTACTGATTATTATTAGAACACAACTAAAATTTACTGAACCAGGCCTTAGAACAAAGTTATGACTGAACTCTATTTAGAAATATTCTTTATGGTTGGAGCTTTTGCAAATGCGGCGCTTTTTATTCCTCAAATATTGCTACTAAGCAAAAAGAAGCAAGCCTCAGACCTTTCGCTGCCAATGTTTCTTGGCTTCAACATAATACAACTCTCCACTATTTTACACTGGTATATAAATAAAGACTATATACTAATGATTGGCTACGGGCTAAGCTTTATAAGCTGCGGGATTGTAGTAATTCTCATTTTGAGATATAGGGATAATAAACATACGCAAATAGATAGTGAATATGAGTTTATTCAAAATATTATAAATAAAGTTCAATGGCATGTTTATTGGAAAGATATTGAAGGCAAATTTTTAGGGTGCAATCAGCAGCAAGCAGAGAGTTATGGCTTTAATTCAGCAAAGGAGTTAATTGGAAAAACAGACGGTGATATTCTAGCAAAAAAAGAAGCGGATATAATTAAAAAAAATGACCAAAAAATAATAAAAAGCGGCAAAGAACAAGTACTAGAAGAAGAAACTTATATATTTTCCAACAATAACAAAGTTAAGAAAACATATTTAAGCCATAAAACGCCTATAAAAAGAGAAAACAAGGTTATAGGAATAGTTGGCATATCCATTGACATCTCTTCTGAAAAGAAACTCCAAAAACAACTTTTGAAAACCACAGAAGAACTCTTAAATACTAAAGACCACAAAGATTCATTTCTTGCTACAGTGCAGCACGAGCTTAACCTTCCTTTGCAATCTATTGGAGTAATTACCCATATATTACAGCACTATAAAGACAAAACACTACCAGAGCATCATCTAGAAGCTGCACTCGAAGCAATACAAGATGGTAGCGAAAGATTGCAAATATTAGTCTCTAATTTACTGGAAACCGCAGCGCACGAGCGAGGCACTATAGAATTCATGTTACA
>JAHDBQ010000106.1 GCA_020630305.1 Alphaproteobacteria bacterium
CATATATTGCGCTCTACGAAATAATCAAATCACCTTTTAGCTGGAATAAAACTCCGCACGGAGAATAAGGAGTAGTGCTATTATTCTGACTCCTCGAGTTCTGTATTTTCGCCAATATTTACAATATTTATTTCGTTTTTTATCTCGTTTTTATGCCCAATAATTGTATCAAATATAATCAATTCATCACCATCTTGATTAATATATTTAGTATCAGAAAAAAGTCTTGCATCATCTTTCATAATTTTCACTTCAAAGCCGCATAATTTTTTGTGCTTAGCTTGCGAGAATAAAGCTTTAATACCTGATTTGCCCATAAATGCACCAGCCCAGTGGCCCAAGGCGCTTTTAAACTTTGTAAGTTGATTGCTCTCTATTACGTCTTGCATTTCGCTACTTATTGTTACATATAGTTTTTGACCGAATGAAGTAAAAATCTTTAATATTTTACCAGAAGATTCTTGATCAGGTTGTTTATCATCTGAATTAAAAATATACTCTACACCCTTTACAAACCAAGAAATGGCTTTTTTTGCTAAAGATTTATTTTCTTTTTCTTCTTTAAAAATCTTTTTTTGTAATTTGTAAGCTGCGTCAATTATCTTGAATTGATTATCTTTACGCTCTTCGACTAGCAAGGATAAAATATTAGCTGGCGCTTGCGCCTCTTCAGGTAAAAAACTACTTGAATTACTTTTCTTAGAAGAGGAACTACTGCTCGCACTGCTAGTATTATTAGCTTCTGTTGTAACTAATTCAGTAGAACCATGTTCTTTAAATACCGTATGAGATTTTTCTTCATCTTTTTGCAATAGCTGCTCTGCTTCCATAGCTAAGGCTTTAATATTTACCTTCTCTTCAGCTTCTTGTTCTTGATCATTTTCTGCTGAAGAACTTTTCGAATCCTGATTCTTAGGGTCTATAATATTATGAATAGTCTTATACAAATCTCTAGCGTCGCTAACTTTACGTTTGAACGTGGCACCTTTTACGCATTTAAATAATTTTTTATATAATCTCAATGCCTTTTCTGTGTCTTCAACTAAATTTATGCAATTAAGCGTGTAGTCTATAAAATGCAAACTATTATATCTAAACTCACCTATAGCATCAAAACAGAATCTAATTTGTCCTAGCAATTCTTTTTCTACAGATTGAGAAATTACAGATTCTGTCTTTCCTTTACGTACTAAGTTTGTTATATGGTCTTTATCGGAATTTTTATCTATATTTGCTACTAATTTTTGTGAATCAACAGCAACTATAGTAACAGGTAAATTATCAATATTTATATCTAAAGCATACCCTAATTTAATCAATTCTTCCTCGTTGAATAGCTCACTCCAATTTTGAGTTTCTAAGATAGCTTGCTTGAGAGTTTCGTGATATTTTCTATCTTTAATATACTTAAAAATAGTATCTTTAAAACTATCATCATGATTTCCGCCATATAAAAGACGAAGATAAAGATTAAGCAAAGGTTTTTTTTCTTCGATATCTATTTTATTATCATCAAGAGCTTGCTTTGCAAGCTTTTGGCAAAGATTTTCAAATCCACCTTTATTATGTAAAGCAATTACAATTGAACTTGGCATAATAGAAAAGAATTTTTCTATAGATCTCATATCAACTTTAGGCGCTTTATTGCCTTCTTGCACGATGTACAAATCAAGTAAATGGGTTAATGCGTTAACAGTTATTTGTACTTCTAATTGCATTAATTTACTTACTTGAGATTTATTTACTATAGACTTCTCTCTTGCAATTAACAAGTCTCCCTCATTAGTAAGCTTTTTAAGTTGTTCTTTTGTCGTTTTTTTGCCTGAATTTATTTCTAGAGTTTTGTAGGCTTTACTATATTTTACAGTCCATTCCTGTAGTTTATTAACTTGCTTTCTTTTTCTATTTTTGTAATTTCTTTTCATAATACTGTAGATTAAAATTTGTTAACTAACTATGTTTATATCACTAATATAAACATACGTCAATAAAGAAATTAATATATTATTGCTGCGTTAATTGACTTATGCTAAAAACTTTGCACTAGTTTCTTTAAGTGACGCAAGAATTTTGCTTCAGGCGAGATATTCTTGGCGGCCCATTTCTTCATCCAAGGTTCGGCTTCTTTCCACATTACGATATCTTTATCCAGGCTTTGGCCGATTCCTTCTACAACCACCATGGTTTTTTGCAGCAACAGAAGTTGCGGCTGAGTGTTCATTCCGTAATCTTCGGTAATCTGAAAAAGCTGCGCGAGCAAATCACCGATTGAGATATTACCGTCCGCTGAGGCAAAAATCGGTTCGGCAACCGCTCTGCAGCTTTGGGCAAAATTCTCTAAATTTGTATCAGCTGGTATATAGCCAACTTTTTTATGAACTTCTGCAACCATTTGGTAGTCACGCTTCAGAAATGCATACAGAGCTTCGGCTACAGCTAGGCGGTCATGCTCAGATAATATACCGATAATTCCAAAATCAATTAGCACTATTTGCCCATATTTATTTACTAGAATATTTCCAGGATGCAAATCAGCATGGAAGAAGCCATCACGGTAAGACATATTAAAGAAAATCACTGCCATTTTTTTAGCAAGAATAGTTTTATCAAGCCCCATGCTCTCAAGTTCTTCAGTGTCATAAATCGAAGCGCCATCTATCCATTCGCTAGTTAGAATTTCCGGGGCGCTATATTGCCAATAAATTTTAGGAATATATAAATCCTTATCGCCATAGAAGTTACGCTTCACCTCCATCGCGCTGGCTCCCTCTGATAGCAAATTCAGCTCAAATTGCATTGACTGCTTAAACACTGAA
The DNA here is from genome assembly GCA_020630305.1 of Alphaproteobacteria bacterium. Taxonomy (GTDB): domain Bacteria; phylum Pseudomonadota; class Alphaproteobacteria; order Rickettsiales; family Rickettsiaceae; genus Megaera_A. Next base: position 2,817 of record JAHDBQ010000106.1, read on the forward strand.
ATAACATCTTTTAACTTGAGCCTTGCAAATTTTTTAAATAATTTTGTCAGCACACTGGCAATATCTTCCAGGAATTTTATGTCATTTACATATTGCTCCTTTATTGTTGGACGCAGAAATTTTACCGCCACTTGCTCGCCAGAATGCAATCTTGCTTTATGCACCTGGGCAACAGATGCAGCAGCAACCGGCTTTTCATCAAACTCAGCAAAAATTTCTTTAATATCTTTTTTAAATACTTCCTTGATCTTAGCAATAGCAAGGTTTGAGTCAAAAGCTGGCAGATTATCTTGAAGTTTCTTCAAGGGCCTAGCAACCTTATCACCTACAAAATCTGGTCTTGTAGAAAGCGTCTGACCAAGTTTGATATATACCGGGCCAAGTTCTTGGAATGTTAAATTTAGTCTGGCGCCAAATGGTCTCTTTGGAGGCATTATAAAGGTAATCGGGGCGAATATGAAATTAATAATTTTGCGAGTTTTCTTCAAGTAAGAAATTTCAGCAAAATCAATCAATATTCGATATTTACTAAGCACTTTTACTAGGTGCAAACTTGTATAAATATTTCTAAATATTCTCATGCTACTTCTATACCTTATATCCGTAATGAATAGATGCAATGCCGCAGCTTAAGTTCTTGTAATCAGCTTTTATGAATCCTGCATCATAAATCATTTTTTTAAATGTTTCTTGGTCAGGAAATAAACTGATGCTTTCTGCTAAATATTTGTAAGCATCCTGATTGCGCGCCACATGCTTGCCAATAAATGGCAGTATATTAAATGAATATAAATCATAGGCTTTTTGCATAAAGTTATGTTCTAATTTAGAAAATTCTAAGCATAAAAACTTACCGCCAGGTTTTAAAACTCTGTTTGCTTCCTTGAGCGCAGTTTCAATGGTCACAACATTCCTAATACCAAAAGCGATAGTGTAATAATCAAAGCTATTATCTGTAAATGGTAAGTTCATCGCATCGCCAACTGTAAACTCTATGCCAGACAAGATATTTTTATCTACGGCCTTCTTCTTTGCCTCTTGCAGCATTTCTGGGTTTATATCACAAATTGTGATTTCAGAATTGGCGTTTAATTTTTTTGCTTTTTTATGCAAACGAAAAGCAATGTCACCTGTGCCGCCAGCAACGTCAAGTATTTTTGAATTTAAATTTGGAATCATTGAACAGAATTCATCTTTCCATAGCCTATGAATGCCTAGACTCATCAGATCATTCATTATATCGTAATTTTCAGCAACATCAGAGAACACCTCTTTAACCAGCGACTCTTTCTGCTGAGCATTTACTTTTCTGAAACCAAAATTTTTATCCATTATTTTTTGCTGATTTTTATTTTTAATTTACTATATAGTAATTTCCTAATGCCAG
>JAHDBQ010000107.1:0-1536 GCA_020630305.1 Alphaproteobacteria bacterium
ATTAAAATTCCTAACTTTCGGCCACATTCTGTCATTCCGGGCTTGACCCGGAATCCCTACTTTACTTGCAACGTGTATATGCGCTGAAGGGTTTTAGAGATCCGCCAAATGAATTCAGGATGACGTCGGTGATAAGGCGAGATCCGCAGTTGAAATCAGAATGATGCGGGGTAAACAAGTGATGTCATCCCGGTACTTGCGATCCGGGATGACATCACTTGCCAAGACGTACTACGCCTGAAAGGGTAATGAGATCATTTAAGGTATGAATCTAAAAATATCTGTAACTAGCTTTCAAATAAGAAAAGCCGGTCACTAAAGTAAGTGCAGCTGCCACCCATAAGCAGACACCTCCAAGATAATCTAAAAATTCAACGCCGGAACCCTTAGAACCAAGAATTAGTAAAGTTAAAGCCAGCATCTGCACAGCAGTTTTTAGCTTTGCAAGCCAGTCTACTGGAACGCTAACATGAAGCTGAGCTAGAAATTCTCTAAGCCCAGCTACCACAAATTCTCTTGCAAGTATAAGCAGTGCAGGGATTTCTGCTGCTCTGTTATATTTTACTAACATTACTAAAACGCAGCCAACTAAAACCTTGTCAGCTATAGGGTCAAACATTCTACCAAAACCAGAAACTATATTAAATCTGCGGGCTAAGTAGCCATCAAAAAAATCACTAACCCCTGCAATCATGAAAATAGCGCAGCCCAAAATGCGCGCTAAGCGTGACTCTTCAAAATAGAAGGTTGCAACAATCAAAGGGATTGAGGCAAGACGAAAGATGGTTAGGTAATTCGGTAAGTTTTTGTTTATACGCATTTTTGTTAAGCTATATTTTTTATATCTACTACTTGAATTTTCGATTATTATAAAAGAACACTAGCAGACAAAGCGATAATAATAAAGCAAAAATGTTTGAGAAATTGTCAATTTTATCGCTATGGAACATAGAAATCATAAAACTAACCATTGCACTTGCTATGTAATACATAAATCCAAATATTGAACCTGCCGAGCCATTTACTTTATTATAGTCTTTTAGGGCTTCCGCTAATATAGATGGCATAATCATTGCATGACCTAGAAAATGAATGCTCATTGAACCAAATATAAAACTTATATTATACAAAATATTCTGATTATTAGATAAAAAATAGCTGCTGATAAACAATGATGAACACCCAATAATGCTCAAAACATAACCAATAATCTGGATTTTGATTTTCTTTACATGTTTTTTTATCAAAAACCTATTAAAGAAAGTACAACCAATCATTACAAAACTAAGCGCAAAAAATATCTTGCCGTAAGATCCAGCAGACATCCCCAGTCTATTCATAAAAATAAATGGCGCCTGAATTAAGAACCCAGTATATATTCCATGATAAATTCCGATAGTTAGCGCAAAGCCAAGCACTTTTTTATCTTTTAGCATTGAGGCTAGCACTTCCTTAAATTTACCCGATCTTGATGCGCCAATATAGGCATTAGTTTCAGGCAAGAATAAAATATACATAACCAGCAACAATACGCTC
>JAHDBQ010000107.1:1546-4177 GCA_020630305.1 Alphaproteobacteria bacterium
ATATTACTTCCTGTTATAGACCCCACAGAAAGCATAGTATGCACTATGATTGTTGTAGTTGCATATACGTAAGAGAGCTCCCAGCCCTTGAATGAGTCACGCGTCATTGCATGCGCCATTGAAGAACTAACGCTTGCTCCGTATGCCTGCAATAACCTTAGCATCAGGAAGGATTCAATGGTACTTGAGTAAATGATTAAGAAATTAGCAATCATGTATAAAAAAATGCCGCCAATTACAACTATTCTTCTGCCGTAAATATCAGAAACCCTGCCGAGAGTTAATATTCCTGTAGCTATACCTATATAGTACATAGTGCTTGAAAGCTGCGCAACCCCGCCCGAAACGCTAAAATATTTTGCAATATAAGGTAAGGCGGCAGAGCATGCCGATTCTGTAAATACTGAAACCGAAACTAGGCAATATAGCAATAAGGGTGGCACTGAGCCAATTTTCTTCATGAGATGTAAAATAAATCTAGATAAATTCATCATAATGAATGGAAGTAAGTTTCGCAATGGCAAATGAATAAAATATAAATATATAGTGAACTATCTTGCTATAATTATGTTATATATGCAGTATTTATATAAAGCTGTTAGTTTTTTATAATTAAAGCAATTGACAAACTAAATTCTGAATAATATCTTTGAATTATGTAAATTAATTATGGAAGGTTAGTAATGTCTAAAGCAAAGCAAGGTAATGATCTTATGCCAGGAATCAAGTCTGTCGTTGGGGGGGTGGTAATGCCTGAAGATAGCAGCGATGAAACTTTTGACCCACAGATAAATGATGACAAAATTCAGGATGATATTGAAGCAGTAGGAATGACTACTCCTCCAGAATCAGAAGATGCATAATATACATTTTGGAGATAAATATTAAGGTGTCAGCTATATATTCTTTTACTATATGTGTCACATAAGAAAAAATATTTGTCTTAAATTAATTAGTTTTGTTCGCAAAGTCTTGTATACTATGTTTATAATTTAAAATAATTTTTTTAAATTAAATTGTACTGTTTATATGGCGCGTAAAAAACTGCTATTTATTTGTTTTTCTATTTTGCTCTGTATCCAAAGTTCTCATGCAGGTGGTTTTCGCTATAGTGTACGTACTTTAGATGACACAAAAATTGCAGAGCTTAAGAATTGGATAGACAAAGATACTATAGTTTTTATCACAACTGACAAAACTATTTCTACTACTGAGTCTCAACTATTTGCGAAGGGATCTTTTTATCGCTATATCTTAACGAATATGCAAAGGCAAGCAAAAAAGCGTAGTAAATACTATCAGTATCTGATTAATTTTTATAATAAAAGACGCCTTAGGTTAATAGAAGATAAATGGTCAGATTTTATTTATAACATAAAAGAAAAAGAGGCATTAGTTTATGGTCTGAGCACTCCGCCCTTTAAAATAAAAAATATTCAGAATAAACAATACAAGGAACTGGCTGATCTTGGTGTAACTTTTAGTACAAAAGTAAATGATCAGGAATATTTTGCAATCACTCAGACTAATAAAAAGAAAGTAGATTTAGATAAAGAATGGATTCCATTTTTTTATAAATGAATTATATTTAGGGCATATTAATGCCATGGCAATAGTGAAATTTATTCAAGTTACAAATTTATTTGCTGAGAAAATAGTTGTTATTTCGCATGACCCTATCAAACTAAAACTTACAGAAAAAGCTTTGGACAAAGTAGGTATTGAATATAGAACTGTCTTATATTTAGGTATAGAAAATATTTCTGCTGGCTCAAGTCAGCAAGATATTAAAGCTATGAAACTCCAAAAAGACATGCTGATGAAAGGCAACTGGATAGAAGATGATGAAGCTCTAGAGATGGTAAAAGAGGATTAAACGTAGCAATTTTAGTTTGATATAACTACGTAAAAATAGGGCTTTAATTTATTTCAGCTAATTTGCAATTTGAAATTATTCTCTATTCTTCTGCAGCCTCAACGGACTTAACTTCCGGGATAAAATGCTGAAGCATAGATTCAATTCCATTCTTTAGTGTTATACTAGAACTTGGGCAACCAGAGCATGCCCCCCTAAGCTGCAAATACACAATTCCTTCTTTAAAACCTTGATAAATTATATCTCCTCCATCCATTGCCACAGAAGGTCGTACTCTAGTGTCAATAATTTCAACGATTTGCTTTTCAATTTCGCTTAGGTCCTCAGGATTGATGCTATGATCTTGCTGCTTTTGCTCTTCGTCAATAATTGGCAATCCAGCTACTAAATGATCCATAATTACCATTAATATCTCTGGTTTTAATACTGACCATTCTGCCTCCTGGCTTTTTGTAATAGTTACAAAATTATTACCATAGAAAACTGCCATAACATTCTCTATCTGAAATAATTTGCTTGCAAGCTTGCTTTTATTCTTCGCCTCTTCAGGTGAGTTGAAAAACACAGGGCCTTGTAGACTGATCGAATGATCAGGTAAAAATTTAAGAGCGTTTGGGTTTGGTGTTTCTTCAGTTTGTATAAACATTTTGGCTAATATAAAATTTTAATGAAATCAAATTTATATCATTTTTGCAAAATCAGCAATTTAGCTTTACTATTTTCTTCGCTTAGATGTTGTTAATGACATATGTTAG
>JAHDBQ010000108.1 GCA_020630305.1 Alphaproteobacteria bacterium
TACAAAATGCAATAAACCAGTGGCTGGAATATTTAATCTCTCAGAGAAATTATTCTGAGCATACTAGCAATTCATACGAGACCGACTTGCATGAATTCTTGCGTTTTATAAGCGATTACAGCGACTGCCAGCCATCTCTGAAAATATTAAGCGATGCTGATATTAGGCTCATTAGAAGTTGGCTTGCACAAAGGCATCGTAAAGATTATAGCGCTGCATCGAGCGCAAGGGCCCTTTCAGCAGTGAAGAATTTTTATAAATTTCTGGAGAAAAAATATGACATTAACTGCCACGCAATATATATAGTAAAGGCGCCAAAGAAACCAAAAGCGCTGCCTAAAGCCTTAACTAAGCAGGAGACCAATTCAGCACTTACAAACATAGAAATGCTCGGCGAGAGTGAATGGATACACCTGCGCAACAAGGCCCTACTTACTCTTATTTATGCAAGTGGCTTGCGTATCTCTGAGGCGCTTTCAATCACTCAGAAGCATCTGGATAACCAAGAATTTATCAAGATAGAAGGAAAAGGTGGCAAGGAACGCCTAATACCCTGGCTTGAAGAATCAAGACAGCTAATATCACAATATCTGGATAAATTGCCATATGCGCTAGAGGCAAATCATCCAATATTCAGAGGTCTTCGCGGAGGAGTTCTGCAAAGAGCGGTGTTTTACAAGGATCTGGTTAACTTGCGCAATGTGCTTGGCCTGCCTGAGTATTTAAGCTCACACGCATTTCGCCACAGCTTTGCTACGCATCTTCTGGAAAACGGAGCGGATCTAAGATCAATACAAAATTTGCTTGGGCATCAGAGCCTTTCAACCACCCAGCGCTACACAAAAGTTAATCAGTCACATCTTGAAGCTGTTTATAAAAAAGCACACCCATCCTTAGAGTAAATAAAATTTCATCAAAATATGCTTGCTCTTGCATTTTTTAGTTTGTATATTCATATAGATTAAATCTTATAACATAGAGGAAAACATGACAGAAACTGTTTTACCAAAAGGTTACGCGCCTTCTGAAGATGAAGAATATATGAGTCCGATGCAGCTTGCTTATTTCAAAAATAAATTAGAAACATGGAAAGGAGAGCTTCTTGATGAGTCTCGTGATACTTTAGACCATCTTAAGGAAGAAAACTGGAAAGAGTCTGATTTAAACGACAGAGCATCTGTAGAAACAGAAACTTCCATAGAGCTTAGAACTAGGGATCGATACAGAAAATTGATCGATAAAATTGAGCATACAATTCAAAGAATCAATGACGGTGATTATGGATATTGCGAAGAAACTGGTGAAGAGATTGGCATCAAAAGACTCGAGGCAAGACCAGTTGCAACTTTATGCATAGACGCACAAATGCGCCACGAGAACTACGAAAAAACTCATATCGACGAAGATTGATTAGTCCTTAGTTATTTTGCTTGAAAGAAAAGGTTTTGCAATGCAAAATATATGGATTATAATCAAGCCATGGCCATATTAAGCAAAAAAGTAATAAATACACCTTTAGGAAAAATGTGCGTGCTAGCTAGTTATGATGCAATTTATATGCTAGAGTTTTGTGATGCAAAAAACTTCTCAAATAAAATCAGTAAAATACAAAGCAGATACGAACTGAGGCAAGTTTTAAGCTCTGATACAATTTATTTTCTCGAGGCGGAATTAGCTGATTATTTTGCTGGTAAAATTACTACATTCAAATCTCCACTCAAAATTCTTGGAACGGAATTTCAAAAGAAAATATGGTATTATTTGCAAAAAATCCCTTGCGGCTCTGTTAGGTCTTACAAAGAAATCGCTCAAGTAGCAGGATCCCCAAGTGGCTACAGAGCTGCTGCAAATGCGATAAGCGCAAATCATTTTGCGATCATCATTCCATGCCATAGAGTTATAAGCTCATCTGGCGCGCTTGGAGGGTATGCCTCAGGAGCTAACAAGAAACAATGGTTGCTTAGGCATGAGGGCGCATTTTAGTATTTAGATTAAATTTTAAATAATGCAACTATAGGGTTGCACACGCCCGCTGATTGCACCTATAATTAAATTATAGATTTAATTTTAATTATAGGTTAAAAGCATGAAAAAGAAAAAATATTGTTGTTTAGTCAAGAAGATAGAGATTTAGTAGCAAATACTAAGAGTAATTATTTGGTATTAAAAGAAACATTAGATCTAGGTAATTGTGATTACAAGGATTTAGCGCAAGAATTTGCATTAATATTAAAGCCTTTTTTATCAAAACCACAGATGAATACGTTAAATTTAACCTTGGCTAAAGAAATTGATCCTGAAATTCCAGATATTGTTCTTAATTCGAAGCATGGAATATATGAATGTTACAAAAATTATGATGATTCAACAACAGAAAAATACGCTAAAATGGCCGTGATATTGCAATATTGCTTAGCGTTTGAGAAGCAACATAATATAAAAGATATTTTTAATTTAAAACAAGAAGTCAATGATGTAGAAAAAACTTTCTTGAAATTGGCAAAGAAAAAATTTAAAGAAAAAAGTGATCCAAATATAAAAGAAGAAAGTAAAAAATCTTCGTTGGAATCAAATAAATTAAAGGTTATTGCATTTGACAAAGCAAAAAATAGAAAAGATCAGCTAGAAAAAGAGCGAGATAATATTAAACTGGCTTTAGAAAAAATACAAAAGCTTGGAATTCAAGAAATATCAGACCGCGCGCAAAAAACCCAAGAAATGTATGAAAAAACTGCCAAGTTTTTTGTAAATAATTCTGGAACAGGTTTTTTCAAGAACTTATAAGTGAATGTAAAGAGCAGCTCAAAAGTATTAAACCAGAAGGGTGTAAATATGATATTGTAAGTTCTGGCTCTCTAGCATTAGGAGCTATAACTCTATGGTCTGATATTGAATTTTTAATTTTAATAAATGAAGATAAAGATGACTATAAAGATTATTGCCGCAAACTAACTGAACTACTTCACATAAAAATAATTAATTTAGGCGAGACTCCGCTGCGGAGTATGGGTATAGAGTGTTTAAATAATTATAAAACTGGATTTGAATCAGATGATTGGTTTTGGGATGATTATATTAAGCCAAAAATAAGATTTGATGGAATTGATTCTCATGCATGCAAGTCGCCTTTAGGGCGCCAAGGATATTCGGGTAAAAAGGATTTTGAACTCATCTGCACTCCGCAACAATTAATGAATTTTCAGAAGCAAGGTGAAAATGATTGGTTTGAATCTGACCCGTACTTGGTGCAGGCATTGAGGTCGGTATCACTTATTCTTGGTGATGGAGAGTTGATAAAAAACTACAAACATGCTTTAAAAGAGCAGTTTACTAAAAAAGATATGAAGACAATTCTGCAGGCAAGGGCGCTTCAAATATTAAAAGAAAATCTAGCAGAATTCCAATTAAAATTAGGTGATGAAGAAGAAGGAAAATTGCTTGATGTAAAAAAAGATATTTATAGATTAGGAGGTAGAATTATTGTTGAGCTAAGTCATTATTTTAACATAGTTCCTGAAAGCGATAATTCAGTTTGGAGTTTAATTGATATAATGCAGGATCAAGAAATATTAAGTCCAAACGGAGCTCAGCATTTAAAAGAAGCAATTGCAATAGCAACAGAGCTTCGCATGAGAAGCTATAGCGACCAAAAGAATCAAGATGGAATCATAGCGACTTATCAATTGGAAAGTGATGATTTAGATGATCAGCAAAGAAAAGAGCTGGTTAAGAAAATATTCTGCGTAACTGATACCTCAATATTGCATCATTTTTATTATGTGATGATTAGGTTGCAGTATGTATTAACTTCTAAAATTAATATTAGCACTGATAATTTTTTTGATGAGAGTGATTACACAAAAGCTATGGTTCATGCAAGATTTTTAGAGTATAAGAAGTCAGAAAAGTTTTTTTCAAATATTCAGCATTACAAACAGGCCGCTAAAAAACAGAATGTTAATCTATTATTGGATAAGTTTTTATTTTATATTAAAATAAGTGAAGCAGAAAAAGCAATTGAATTAGCTAGAAATTTATTGAATATAGTAAAAAAATATATACTGCAAAAC
>JAHDBQ010000109.1 GCA_020630305.1 Alphaproteobacteria bacterium
GCTGATAAGGATCTTCTCTACTTCCTTCATAAATCTCTCATGCAGACCAGATTCAGGATCTGAACCTTTATGCATAGCAAAAAAATCATCTAATCTTAGATTAATTGCCTCTTTAAAAGATTTATTTTCTTTATTCATAGCCTCAAAATATTATTTTATAGTTTAAATTAACGGACCGTAAAAATCCTGTATCTTGTTCTTAACATCCGAAATTGACTGCATTTGATTAATAGATGCTCTAAATTCGCTAGAATTCCTAAGGCCTGCACTATACCAGCCAAGATGTTTTCGTGCAATCTTAATTCCTGCATTATCTCCATAATGGTCTATTATGTCATCATAATGATTTAAAACAACATTTAATTGCTCTTCGAGGGTTGGGTCAGGCTTTTTTTCTCCGGTCTTGAGGAAATGAGCAACTTGCGCGATAAGCCAAGGCTTTCCGTAGCAACCTCTGCCTATCATAACGCCATCGCCTCCAGAGTCTTTAAGAGCCCTTACAGCGCTGTCAATACATACTATGTCTCCGTTTGCAATAACTGGCAGCTTAACTGCTTGCTTTACTTTTAAGATAAACTCCCAATCTGCACTGCCTTTATAAAATTGGCATCTGGTTCTGCCATGAACTGTAATCATTTTTATGCCAGACTCTTCAGCTATTTTGGCAAGAGTGGGGGCGTTTCTTGTATTATCATCCCAACCAGTGCGCATCTTTAGCGTTACAGGGATTTTTACTGCTTTGACTGTTTGCTCTAAAATCTGAGTGGCTAGTTTCTCATCTCTCATTAAAGCAGATCCGGCAAATCCGCCAACAACTTTTTTAGCCGGGCAGCCGAAGTTAAGGTCAATAATTTTAGCACCCATATCTTCATTCATTTTAGCAGATTCGGCAATAACTTCTGGCTCGCATCCAGCTAGCTGAACACAAGCTTTGGTAGCGTCATTATCGTCTTTTTCAATTGCGCATTTTTGTATTGACTGCCTAGAGCGCACTATCATTGCTCTGCTCGCTATCATTTCAGAGACAACAAGGCCAGCGCCAAATTGCTTTACTAATTTTCTGTAAGGTAAATCGGTAACGCCCGACATTGGTGCTAGAATAACTGGGCTTGAGAGTTTTATATCGTCAATTTTAATTTGCATAATATATAATTAGTTTTTATGTACAGCTCCAATATTATTAAAGTTACTTTGAGTTTGTACAATTCACATTAAAAAATAAGAAAGCATTATAACATAATCCAAGCAAAATTACTACTATTTAGATCAAAGAATTATAGATATATAGTAAATGAATATGAGATTGACGGCATTTCTGCTTTATCTTTTATGATTGATCTAATTACATTTTCCCCTTTAATGGGTAAGCATTTAAGAGAAAAAATATAATATCTAAATCATAAATTATTTTGTATAAACACCATTAATCTCATATTCATTTACTATATCAAATGCGCCTTAAGATAAAGCTATTTCGTCTGAATCGTTAATTATTTTTTTGGATTGTTCTTTGCAAAATTCTACGTTATTAATTGAGTCTATTGCCTCTGCTGTGCAAATATCAGAGTTTGTAAGGAATGAGCTAGCATAGCTGCAAGAGTCAAATATTTTTTGCGCTGAGGAATGCATGTAATCAGAAATATCAGACATCATATTACTTACTGATTTTGTTGTTTCGCAGATGTAATTATAAGTAGTTTCTGCAGAGCTATTTATGTTGTATGCACTATTTAAAACCGCTGCATATAACATTTTCTTAGGGGTGATTGCTTGCATATGCTCAATGATTTCTATATTATTCTTATTAGAAAAAATCATTTCCAGCATCTCTAGCGGTACATATTTACAAACTTGACCAAATTTGTTTTTAACAGTCACTGAGTTGTTCGTGATATTATTTTTTTCAATTTTTTTTCTAACTATATCATAGCTTTCATTTATGACATAAGAAGAGTCGTGCTTTTTCATTTTTTTTAGGATTTTATGCACCCTACTAAATTGCTTAATCGATAAATTCACAGTAGTGCTAAGATTTAGATCCTTTGTAGAATCAGATCTTTTGATCTTCAGCAAGTTAGAGCCATTATCTGAAATATCAGCAATAGATTTTAAAGCGTGATGTGCTTTGACATTATTAAATAAATGAAAAGCCGCAGCAAACTTAGAAAAACAACTTGTGTTATATGCTTTGGATGCGAGGGCTGGCATGGAGTTAAACAAAGCACCGAATGTTGAGTTATTTTTTAAATCACCGAATAGATGAATAGTTGAGCTGCAAACATCTTTTATCTGAGATAAAAAAGAAGATGATTCTTTGTTTATTTCGTTTTTGGTTTGTTCTTCAGGTGAGCAACTTTCTCTGCTTTTGTTAGAATTAATTACAGCTAAAGCCTCACCAACCTGTTCATTCATAGTATTTACAATATTAGAGTAGGGAGATTGGATTGAAATAAACTTGCATTCTGGGTTAAGCTTTAAAAGTTTTTTGTTGCCAAATATTCTGCTATGAGTGTTGCCGGAAAAATAACCATCAGCTATGGCATTTTTTAGAATCGGCTTAGAGCCTGGGTTTTCAAAAGTTATCGAATCTTTTACTTTAATACCAAGCTCCAGCAAACACGCAGCAGCAAGGTCAGATAGGACTCCTCCAAGCGAGTGGCCGGTAACAGTGATATCGTAATCTTTTAAATCAATCCTTTCTTGTAATCGTTCAAGAAATTTTTTAATATCTTGAATTTTTTTATCTGGCATGCGCTGGCCAGCAATATGCAGGTCGGCTGTTAGGTCTTTTACGCCTTGAGATATAATTTTTACGCTACTTCCAGCAAAGGCTATTACTAAGCAATTGGTACTATTGTTTATAAAGCAGCTGGCATTAAGAAGAGATTCTCCGCTTTCTGCATGTTCGTAAATTTTCCAATTGCCATTGATATCGCATGAATTAAAGTAATCATTTCTTACAGAAATATCTTCATATGATGTTAAAATAAAGTCTTTTAAAGAGTTTATTAGGCCGTAATTTAATTTCATACTCATCATCTTTTTAGTTGATTCTTTAAGATTGGCATTTTATAGAAATTAATGATTTTGTCAAGAATAGAATTAGCCTCAATTAAATTATACGCTCTTTGGTTATACAATTATCTGTCTAGAGTTTTTTTTCTAAGCTTTTTTGCAGAGATTGGATTAGAGAGGGGTGATTGTTTATTAGTTGTATTTGCTACTCTACCAGATTGTTCTAGATGCATGCGTATCTGGTTTGCATTTTTAGGTATTTTGGCCCCTGGTTTCTTGCTTGCTTTTTTTGTAGTAGCAGAAGATTCTTTACTCTTTTCTAGGTTGTCAATTTTTGATGGTGGCTTTGGCGCTTCTTTAATATCAGGTTTTTGTCGTATTTTCTTCCTCTTAACTTTAATTCTGACTTTTTTCTTAACTCTTACTCTAACTTTTTTTCTGGTTTTAGTTTGTTTTTTTTCTTCTTCTTGTTGCTTTGGTTCAGTTTTTTTCTTTTTTCTAGCATTTCTTTGAGCGTTTTTTTCTGGTTCTGTTTTTAACTCGAGGCCTATTTTTTCAAGCTGTTCACTCATGTCTAATTTTTCTAATGCCATAGCTTTTTTTAGAAGTATTGGGTTGGATTTTATGAGTTGAGTATGTAATTTCTCTTTGTGTTTATCATCCGAGTTATCAGCGCTAAATTCTATTAATTGCTCAACTAGTTTTTTTGTTTTGTTCCATTTAGAAACTAGTCCTCCCCTGTAATTTGGTAACCTCTTGCCAATAATACCTTGCTTATTTTTACCAGATACCTCTTTTTTATTTAATATATTTTCATCAGAAGATAAATATTTCTTATCAGACTGTAGCTGACCAGCAATGTTTGCAACTGTTTGATCGAATTTTTTTTTTTCTTAAGTCTTTTTCTTTTACTTCATCAGCTAGACGATTATACTCTTCGGATGATAGCTCCGGTAAATCTAGCTCTTCCTTTTTTGGCAGTGTCCAGCTTTTCTTTTTTCGCGTGCCTATTTTTTCTATTGATTTTATTTCAGGTTTGTTATTAAAGCTAACA
>JAHDBQ010000110.1 GCA_020630305.1 Alphaproteobacteria bacterium
TGTGAAGAACTAAATGTAGATGACAACTTAAAGGCAATGGTATATATTAATATAGGACAAGAGCATTATAACAACTCAAACATAGAAGAGGCGCTTAAGTATCTTAAGGAAGCCAAAAACTTTAATGAAGAAATATATCAAAAACAACCTAATCATCTTAACTACGTTTCTATCTTATCAAGTCTGAGTGATATTTATAGATTAATCGGCAATAAACAGCAAGCACTAGAGTGCACTAACATAGCTAAAGAAATTCTCAGAATCAATTTTGAAAATGACATTACTAATGAGCTGGATAAGGATAAGCATTTAGATATAGCCAAGATATATAATCAAATTGGCCTTGCAGTATTAGAATTCGAAGAAAAAGAAGAATATTTAAAAAAATCCCTCAAGATAAAAGAAGAGGTTTATAGATCCCTCCCTAACCATCTTGATATTATCAATACAATTAATAATATAGTTGATCTATATCACAGACATGCAAAACATGAAGAAGCTTTGGAGTATTGTTTAAAGGCAAAAGAGAAGTTGAAAAATAATAAAGGTCTAAAATTTAGTAAGTATATGCTAATACACAAAATAGTTTATCTGAGCATAAAATACTTAAAAATTGGTTCCTGCATAAAAAATCTAACAGATGAAGAATATAATCAAGCGTCTGAAGAGTTTGCATTTGTAGAAAATAATTTTTTAATCCCAGAGGTTAGGAATAGATACATATTGTCTGATGTTGCTGCTGCTTACTCAATTGGAGCTACTCTACACAGTGCCAAAAACCCTGAAAAAGCTTTAGGTTTAATCAATCAGGCAATTGGCATAGAAGAAATATTATACAGAGACAAAAAAAATTATTTAGAAATAGGTAAAACATTTGAAACAAAAGCTGATATTTACTATGAAATGGAAAATTACGAGCGCGCTGTGGAGTTCTTTGAACAAGCAGTAACCAATAAATTACAATCAGAACTAGCTAAAGATCATATCATGGTTTTTCAAACTACAGAGAATTTAGCTAGGTCATGTAATAAATTTGCATTCCAGCTATTTGAAAGAGGAGAGTATGAAAATGCAGAAATGCTATATAATAGAACCATTGAAGTTTTAGAAGATGTAGCACCTGAGCATAATAGTATAGGGATCAGTTGTTCAATGCTTTCAAGTATATACAGAATTAGAGCTGACCTAGATAATGCAATGCTTTATTTAAATAGAGCGATAAGTGTTTTTAGAGAGAATGATCCTTATGGATTCTTAGATCAATGTGAGCAGACCAGCATTTTCTATTCAGAATTGTTACATGCCGAAAGAGTTGTAGCTGATGCCTTAGTCGATAACAATAATAATTTACTTCTAACCGCTGACTTAGGAGAGTTAGACAATGAAGCAAGGCTAGATATAATTCGTTATTTTACAACTAAGCTAGAACTAGATAGAAATCAAATTTACTTTGAAGGAAATAATATTATTTTACCATCTAACCCCTTGATCAGAGCGATTTTAGCTGGTGTAAACCAAGAACCAGCTGCCAATACAGAACCTGCAGGCCAGGATCAGAGCGACTTGTCAGGAGATGTGAACGATCACGCTGATGGAGCAGATATTTAACACTCTATGACTCCAGCACATTAACGTCATAACATGCCTTGCGCTCTTATTAAAGAGCGTAAGGCATGCTGCTAAACAAGGCGCTAACCACCAGTACTAAACATATTTACTAGGCTTACTTTTTTCTATTCTTTATTTTAAAAAAAGCAAATATTATCCTTGCATCCCTCATAATTATTTTTTTTACGCGATAATACTGACATTTAATAATAAATTTGTTAGAATAATGTTCGCAGCAAACAATAAAACATTCTAGCTATGAGATTAATACTTAAAATATCGATAATTCTTTTTATATTGCTAAGCATAGCTAGCATTGCCCTATATTCTTTTCTAAAATCCGATTATGGTAGAAATTTTTTAGCAAGCACAATTGAGCAGCAACTTTCAGAAAATAGTGATTTCAAAGCGAAAATAGCTCCTATTAAAATTACTTGGCCGCTAACTTTCAAAACTGATTATATTACACTATTCGGACCAGGAAACAAGGAGCTCTCCAAGGCCAACGAATTAACTTTAAAAGTGAATCCTGCCGGTTTTTGGATTGGTAAAATAGTAATATCAAAGCTTAAAGTGAAACATCTTGAAGTTTATGCTAAGCCAGAGTCTTTGCATAGCTCTTCTGAAGAGATCAATCCAGTAGGTGTTCAAAAGGATTCTAAAATTGGATTTATACCCGATATTATCTTGAAGAGAATAATCATTAAGAAAGCTTCAATCACACCAGAAGTTACCGGGCTAGAAGAAAACTTCGAGTTTGCTTTGCAATCATATTTAAAATATAAAACCAGAAAATCTAGAATAGATTTAAAACTTTTAGCGAACTTGTTGGAAGGAGAGCTCCCCCCCGAAAAGAATCCTCATTTAAAAATAGCAGGAAGTTATAATCATCTGCACAATATCTTAGATTTAAAAAATCTAGAGCTAGAGTATAACCAAGCAAATATTAAGGCACATGCTTTGATAGACGAACAAAATGACAGCGCTAAGGGTAAAATAATTTACAACATTCCAAATATAGAAGAGGCCCT
Source organism: Alphaproteobacteria bacterium (assembly GCA_020630305.1). GTDB lineage: Bacteria > Pseudomonadota > Alphaproteobacteria > Rickettsiales > Rickettsiaceae > Megaera_A. Next base: position 2,640 of record JAHDBQ010000110.1, read on the forward strand.
GCAAAATTATTTAGATCTCTCCGAAGGCAAATCAAACGGTGAGGTTGAGATATCTGGCACATACAAGAATATAGAGGTCAAAGCGACTGGAGATTTGAATATTAATTTTGGCATGGATGATTATTTTGTTTTTCCCACCACTAAATATGATATTAACCTACAAAGAGTTGAAAATGGCATGAAAGGTGATATTCACTTGAAGCAAGAAGGCATAAACACTAAGGCGGAAGTTGCACTGAATGGCGATGAAATTGCTATAAATAATTTAAAGGCCACTGGTAATAACATATCTAAAACCGCTAGTATTAAATATGATCTTGCGCGCAGCATCTTAACTGGCAGGGTAGACTATAAAGATACCGGTCTTGACGAAACAGCTCAGATTTTTCCGTTCTTATATTCAGGCAATATCAAGGCAAGCGTAATTTACTCCTCGCCAGATAACAAACATCAGCACATGAAGCTAAATGCCAAAATTACTGATCTGATTAGTGATTACGGGGACGCCGAAACGCTAGATATAAATATCAGCTCAGATGATTTATGGTCAGGAAAGATTGCAAAAGGTAAAGTTCATATGTCTAATTTTGAGTATGATGATTTTAATATGCAAGAATTCTCTAGCAATATTTATTCAAAGGGCCCTGGAATAATATTTGAAAATGATATCATTACTGAATATCCGTATAAATCGAAGCTGCAATCTATTGCCAAACTAGAGCAGAAAAGCGATGGGCTACTAATTGAAATTAGCAAACTCACCGGCAAAGTTAATAAGAATATTATCAAGAATACATCTGCTCTTAAGATACTTGCAGGGGATGACGCTCTGATTGATATAAGAGACTTAAAACTAGGAGAAAAGGGCCGAATTAACTTCACAGGAAAGAGCATAAACAACTCATTTAAAGCAAATGCTAGGCTTCAAAATATCTCAGCAGGAATTTTGCCAGTAATTTCTGATAATATAATCAAAGGCACCTTAAATGCAGATTTAAATATTTACAAAAAACCTGGTGGGAGTATCTCTTTAAATGGCAATGCGGAGCTTAAAAATGGCTCCTATAGAAATATTGGTTATAATGTTGACCTCCGAGATATTAAGCTAAGGGCTGTTGCTTCTGGCGGAAATATAGCATTCAAAGAAATATCTGCTAAAGATAAATTAAAGCAGCAACTTAGCGGGCAAGGAAATATAGCTTTAAATAATAATTATAAATTTAATTTTGATTTTAATACCGACAAATTCATGCCCTTTAATACGCCATATCTTGAAGGAGAAATCAGCACCAAGATTAATGTGAGCGGCGATAAAAATAAAATGCTAGCAAGTGGCCGCGTTGTTCTAGATGAGATGAACATCAACATCCCAGAAACGTTCGATAAAGAAATTCCAAAGATAAATATAACAAAAATTATTGA
>JAHDBQ010000111.1 GCA_020630305.1 Alphaproteobacteria bacterium
TTATTGCTCTTGCTATCGCTAAATTATATAAATTATTTTGTTAACAGTGCCATAATAGCATTTTTAGGTTGTTTTTTGCTTCAAAATAGATATTTTAGGCAAATAATATGCAAATTTTCTTATCCTTAACCCCAGTTCGGGGTTATTTATCAATTGCTTGATAAGCATTCATATGGATTAGACAGAGAGTATCCTAGATATTGCCCTGATTTTGACTTGCAAGAATTAACTGAAATCATTAATAGAACTTTGGATGATTTGTATATCTCGATCAATTAGTTGATATTTTTTAACAAATTATGCCAATAGCTAGCATCAAGATTATCCTCCAAACTCCAGGCCCAACATAAAACGGATTTAGCGTAAAGCCAGTCAGTTATTCTTTATGAGTCAATACCAAGCTCAGCGCTACAAATGTTAATGCGATTTTCTATAATTTCGCGCGGCTGATTTTCTTGAAGCAATTCTGGGGTGGGGTTGCATAGATAAGCTGCTGGCTCAAATGCAGGATCACCAATAAATCCCTTTGGATCAATTACCAGCCAGCCATCACCATTTTTTAAAATGTTATCGTGATGTAAGTCGCCGTGTAGAAGTACTTCTTTTGTTGTTGTGCTGAGTAATTTATCTCTGAGATGCTTGGCTTTAGATAAAATTTCATCCGGGATATCTAACTTTTGATCTAACGTCTTAAATAATTCTCTTAAATGATAGAAGTTATGGCTTTCTGGAATTGATGCCTTGTGAAGCTCTTTTATGCTTTCGCATAGAATTTTTGTTGCATCAATATCATTATCTGGAAAGTGATCCTTTAGGGTGCTGCCAGGTATTGCTCGTTGCATGATAATCATATTATCATCATGAGCTATAACTTCAGCTACGGCATGTTTTGAAAAAGCTTTTAGGCAAGATGCTTCTTTAATTAACGCTTTGCTGTTCATGCCAATTTTTAATATGATGGGTTTATCGTTCTGATACCCGCTAGCGACATAATTAAATGTCATGTTATTTACAGGAGTTAAACGGGATAGATTATGTTTTTGTGATATCTTAACGGTAATTTTCCCCCTACGCTGCTTTGCAGCTTCGGAGAGACAAGCAGGCAGTGAATCAAGCCACTCTTTACCTTCGGTGCCATAAATCTTGATGATGTTTTGTTTTAAATTAGAATCCATTGCATTACTCTCTGGTATTGAATTTTTTGATAAATAATGTTTCTGTACCAGATGCAGTAACGTTTGTCTTTATTGTCTCAATTTCTTCATATCCGAGATTTCGATAAAAATTTGCCGCAGATCCTGATTGCAAGTATACTTTTTGAAATCCTATGTTAATAGCTTCTGCCTCTAAGCGTTTGATAATCTGTTTGGCTAAACCTAAGCCTCTGTATCTGTAAAGAGTATATACCGACGCAATCCAAGGAGTTTTTTCTGGCCATTCAGTACCATCTTTTATCCATAGGCTTCCCATCGCTACAGGAAGATCTGTTGCTAAATTTATTGCGACAAGAGTAAGTGGTATTGTATCCTTTTGCATTCCTCCTTCAAAAATACTAATAGCTCGCTCTAAACTACCATCTTTTTTTTGAACACCCCATCTTCCATAAGCCCAAGCTGCGCAAGCTTGTAGGCAATCAGGTCTATCTGCTAGATATTCTATCTTGAAATCATCCATTTTCATTCTATGCTGATATTACTTGTCCGACATAGCCTTGGCGTAGGCTGATGCTGATAACGTGCCGATAAATTTGTCATTGATTTTCCTCTCTTAAAAAGTCAGAGATATCTATAATTCTATAAAAATAATCACTGGTTGCGACATTGCTGGAGACAAAGCCAATGTGAAATAAAACTGGAATGACAGCAAATCCTCTTGGAACTTTTAATGCTGTTACTTTATCTTGAACTTCAGATATAACATCTGCTCCTAATTCTCGGCGTTTAAACTTAAACTCGCAGACAAATAGATTCTTAGTTGTCGTTTGAATTAGAAAATCAATTTGGCAACCGGTTTTGGTCGTTGACTTAGACTGTCTAAATGGACCACTCGCAATAATATCCGCCGGATTGATGCCTATGCTTGCCAATAGCACATTTCTATTTTGTAAAAGCAGTTGTTCTAGCTGCAAGCCAATATGCGCTTCAAACCCAGGTAAACTTGATAGTGCAGTATTCTGAAATCCATTTAAAGCAATTTTGCTTCTTTGAGGCTCTATGAGCTTTAAGTAGAAGCGCATGTAGGGATCAGAGATACGATACAGACTCTGTTTGAGCGGCTTATTCGTTTTAAATGACCAAAGATTTTGCTTTGATACAAAGCCGGCAATAATTAAATGTTCCATAAAGCTGCTTAAAGTACCGCTATGAGGAAATCCTGTTATTTTGCGTACATCAGCTAAAGTTTTCATACCATCTTTGAGACTATCAAGAATTTTTTTATAAGAAGCGCCTTTGCCATTAAATAAATCATGAAAAATACGATCAAACTCTAAAACCAACAAACTATCTTTTTCAAAGCACAATTGCTTAATTAAATCATCAACTGTTTGGCCAGGCGTAATTTGTTCTAAGTACCAGGGGATACCGCCTAAAATACTGAGCAATTTGTATGTGTCGTAATCAGATCCTTGGAAGCCTGATGTACGGAGCAGTTTATTCGCATCTCGTATTGGGAGTGGCTCTAAAGTAATAGTAAGGTTAATCCGACCAAAAAATGCCGTGCTTTTTAAGATATTTTCTTCTATCCATGTCGATACCGACCCACAGAAAACAACTATAATAGGGCGTTGTTGTTTATCCCACCAAGCTTTGAGTTTGGAAATAAAACTGGGGTCTTTAGAGCCCATCCATGAGATTTCATCAAATAAGATGATATCGCCAGATTTAATATGGCTACTTAAATGTTCAAAAGCATCAGTCCAATCTTGGAATGTAAAAGGTGGCAGCTTTAGGTGGGTTGCAAGTTGGCGTGCAAAATGATCGCGCTGACTTTGATCATTCATACCTTCTTGTGGTGCAAGTCCAGCAAAATCCCAGAATCTATTTTCTGGATATGAAGATGCAAAGAAGTTGATTAACCGACTTTTGCCCACTCTTCGTCTGCCTTTAACGACAACTAAGTTAGGTGTTTTTTTCTTGTGAAGAGCCTTTAAGCGATCTAGCTCATTTTTTCGACCAATAAATACTTGTGTTGCCATCATAACCTCTTATGCTTTATTTACTATCTATGATATAATGAGACCTGACTTAAATCAAGATAAATTGCTCAAAATGTACTTTATTTTAAAATGAGATTTGTCATAATTCTAACAAATCAGTAGAATTTTATTTCAGAAACCATTATATTAAACTAAGCTCAAGGTGTTTTAGACCCTCATAAAGGGTCGTTTTTGCGAACCTACTCAACTTTACTGATAGATATACCATGAAAAAAATCTCTATTGTTATATTTGATGACTTTACTGATATTGATTTGTTTTTAATGTGGGATATACTAGGGCGGAATTCATCAGATTGGCTAGTAAAGATTCTAGGAACCAAAAGCAAACATCGCTCGACCCATGGCCTCTATGTCGCAACACAGGGGAATATTTCAGAGGCAAACAATTCAGATGCAGTGCTATTTTCAAGTGGCAAAAAAGGAGTTCCTGCGGTACTAAATGATAATGAGTTTATGAAGATTTTTTCATTAAACCCAGATAGACCAATTATTGGTTCAATATGTGCTGGCGCCTTTATATTACATAAGCTTGGGTTGTTACAAAACATGAATGCAACAACACATCCCGATGCAAAAGCGGCGCTCCAACAACTAAACGTTGACGTATGCTGGAGGGTGCCTTGCTGCCACCTATCTTGTTGGATGGGTTATAGCAAAGCTATATGACATGAAGAAGAGTAAGGAAACCTTAAGAGAATTACTTCCAACTGGGCAATATGATATCTATGAAAAGTTAATAGTATTGTAAATTATCATGACAGTGGAGAAAAAGTAGTTTATATTGTAATAATCAA
>JAHDBQ010000112.1 GCA_020630305.1 Alphaproteobacteria bacterium
CCCAACCACCTGCAATAGCTGCAAATATTATTAATAATAGAACAGATAACTTTTTCATAATTGTTTTTTAGTTTCAATGGTTTGTATATCTTAGTTAGATCACTCTAAAATGTCAACAGTATATTAAAGATAAACACATAAAGCATTTACACATAACTATTAAAGAAGTTGTGATAATTTATTCTTCTTCACCTTGAAAGCATTTTACTGCCTCTAATGTCTTCTTCAGAACAATATCTATACCAGCTCCTGTATAACCAGAAATTGGATATATATTATCATTTTTAGTTGCTTTTCTTAGTATTTTAATTTTTTCTTGCACCTCATCTTCTGGCAAAGAATCAATTTTATTTAGACAGATAATCTCCTTTTTTTCTTTAAGTAGCGGCGAATAAGACTCAAGCTCTTGCCTGATTACTTTATAATCCTGCTCAACATCTTCATTACAGGCATCAATTAAATGCACCAAGACGCCGCAGCGCTCAATATGCTTCAAGAACCTATCACCAAGGCCACTTCCCTCATGCGCACCTTCAATCAAACCAGGAATATCTGCAAGAACAAACTCCTCTTCGCTGACGTAAACAACACCAAGCCCAGGTTTAAGAGTGGTAAAATGATAATCCGCAATTTTGGGTTTTGCAGAAGTGCATCTTGACAAAAAAGTAGATTTTCCAACATTAGGTAGACCAACAAGGCCAGCATCTGATAGAAGTTTTAGCTTCAAGAATACATCCATTTCTTCGCCAACTTCACCCTCAATTCTTTTTCTAGGAGCCTGATTAGTAGAAGATTTAAAGTGAGAGTTACCAAGGCCACCTTTTCCTCCTTTTAAGATTTCATATTCCTGCCTATCTTCAGTAAAGTCAAAAATTAAAAGCATGCCATCTTCAGAAAAAATCTGCGTACCAACAGGCACTTCTAAAATTAACGCATCGCGTGACTTGCCAGTCTTGTTATAACCCTTTCCTTGTTCGCCGTTGTCAGCTTTAAAATGCTTTTTAAACCTGAATTGCAGCAAAGTATTTAAATGTGAATTGCTCCGAAAAACAACACTTCCACCATTGCCACCGTCGCCTCCATCAGGACCACCACGCTCTATATATTTCTCTCTTCTAAAACTAACCGCACCATGGCCGCCATTGCCTGCTTTTATATATATTTTAGCTTCATCAATAAATTGCATATTTTATTACTTGTCTTTAAATCAAAACGCACTATAACAGAAAAAAAATGCTTTGTCATCCTTGATGCAAAAATACATCTATATAAAATGTTTTTTAGAAGAAATTATCCATTTTAATATAGATCCAATAATAATGCGTGTTAAAATTTTAATAAATACATCATAAAGAGTATACATAAATGTCTGATTTAAAAATAAACCCTAGCCAAGAGATAAAAGCTCAAAACCAGCAAATAGATGCCATAGTCCTAAGTGGCGGAGGAGCTAAAGGAGTAATATATTCCGGCGTACACGAAGCGCTCTACGATGCTGGTATTATAGATAATATTAAAACGGTAGCAGGAAGCTCTGCAGGTGCTATGACTGCATCTTTTTTGGCATTTGGTATGAGCACAGAAGAAAGTAAAGCAATCTCCGAATCCACAGATTATAAAAAACTAGCAGCAGAGAAACCAAAACATAACGTAAAAAAAGGTGAAAAAAATGACGGCATATATAGCCTACTTCAAAAAAATATAAGCAATCAAGTTTTTCAGTACTTAAAAGGAAAAGACATTGAATATTTTAAAAATCTTCAAAAAGAAAAAATTCAAGAGAACAAAGGTTTTATAGAAAACTTAAACAAAACAAAAGCAGGAGGTCCCGAAGACGAGAAGAAGAGGGGCGAGTATTTAAAAACTCTGAATGATAATATCAAAATTTTGCAAAGTACAAAAATACTAAGTCAGCTAGCAAATATCGCTTCCTCCGCTGAAGATGAAGTTCATTCTATTACTTTTGCTCATCTTAATTATCTGCATGCGCTTAATCCAACTAAATTTAAACAACTAACTGTTACAGCCACGGAAAAGAAAGGTGGTAAGTTAAAGCTATTTAATTGCAAAGATACTCCAGATGTAGAAATTGCCCTGGCTGCTAGAGCTTCAGCTGCATTTCCTGTTGTTATAAAGCCAGTAGAGATAGACGGCGTTACTTATGTTGATGGCGGAATAAGTGATAACATACCCCGCAGACACATCAAAAGCAACAGGGCTTTATCTTATGCTTTTGGTGGAGCAAACATGTCTTCAGATGCTAACAAAGCAGTATATGGAAATTTAAGACAAGCAATTGTAAACAAAGGAGTAGTAAGCTTCTTAGGCAATATATTTCTAAAATCAGTTGCAAGAATTACAGGAAATTATGATTATACAGAAAACGAAGAACAGACTCTTCAAAGATTAAGAGAGTCAGGCTTAAATGCCAATATACTAGATCCAAAAGGTGTGAGCACCATAGCCTTTAGTAAAGCAACAGAAAAAGCTAAATATTTACATGTAAAGGGTATATTGCAAACTAAAAGGCATCTGGATAATTTAGCTATTAAAGATTACCCTGAATTACCATTGCAGGAATTTATGCTTGAGGTTTTTGAAAAAAGTTATAAAGGCAGATTCAGTAATAAGCCAAAACTAGATCAAACGCTTAAATCTGTTGAGAATTGCAGTGCCACTACAGCTGAGGATGCAAATAAATCAATACAAGAATTTGTATCCAAAATGGCTTATGGTAAAAGAAGCGGCAGCTTACATAACACTACCAGATCAATTCTTCTTTGCAGACTATCTTTGAACAAACACAACTCATCTATTAAAATAAAAGAATCATTTATATATGCACTAGGCGTTAAGCTTAGCGAAGGAGAAACAGCTAGAAATTATAAATTCACAAAAAAAGATTTTAGTAAAGCTATTAATCAAGCGAAAGAACAAAAAGTTGCAAAATATTTTATGAAATCATCAGTCTCGGCAGTGGATTGCAGAAAAAAATTAAGAATAGAATATAATAGAATTTCTAAAACTTTCCTAGGTTTTGTGATGGATAAAATAGGGAGAATTACAGGAAAAGACTATGTTCAAAGACAAGCCGCTCGTAATGTAGCGTCCCAGCTACAGCTAAATAAAGGCATTTTAGAGGATGCATTAAATAGCGATATTTATAATAGGGAATTAAATAAAGGACCTGCATTTGCCAAGTATGATAAGCTTTCTAAAAGTTTTGTTGGTCATTTTTTTATGTCAGAAAAGCAAAAAAGGTACAAAGTTGCTAAAGACTTGAATTTATCAGAAAGTGATATTAAGAACCTATCAGAGGTAATTGATGCGCGCAAAGAAGGGATAGAACTCTTTATTAAAGGTGATAAAGTAATACCTGCAAACAAACTAAATGAATACGAATTAAAAAATGAAACTATTCCTCAGCTTAAAAAAGAATTCAGTGATCTTGCCGATGACATAGAAAAAAATGCGATTGATACAGAAATTAAATTACCACCTAAAAAACAGCAAAAAACCTACAAAAAACTAACAGCAGCAGAGCAACTAGATAAAGATCAAAAAGAAATGCAAAAAATGGTGGATGATTTCTTAATTGAAGCAAATGGCAATTATGATGTTTCAAAAAAAAGCGGATCTAAATCTAACGATACTAAAAAAGATATTATAGATACACAAAATAAAAAGGAACTTTCTTTAGAAACAAGCATTTCTGCGGAAGAGTCTCAAGACTCCAATGATTTGCAATATTATCAAATAGTTAGCAATTATTATGATGCAAAAATTGCAAATGATATTGATATAGATAGGGTGCTGAGCGAATCTGGGGCTTTATATAACTCAGATGAAGTTAAAGAAATATTAGAAATAGATAATCCTGATATTAAAATTTTCGATGTTCATGTCGCACCGGTTTACGTTCCTGAAACAGTAATGCAGGACCAAAATAATAAGAAAGTCAAAATAACAAGATCTGCTGAAGAATTATCTAAAATAAAATT
>JAHDBQ010000113.1 GCA_020630305.1 Alphaproteobacteria bacterium
TTTTTTGCAGCATTTCTGTAGGATTCTAAAATTCTTGAGGTTATATTTTTTGCTCTTTCGGATTCGTCTTTTTCCATACAAAAAGATTTTACAACTTTTATGGAACTAAAGGTTTCGTCAAGCCTTGCTGTGAAGTTTCCAAGCTCTCTCTGAGCATCTGATGTTGCTCTTCTCATGCGCTTGCTGAGTTTTTGAATCGGATATATAGCAATAGGAAAGGCTCCAAATACAAAAAATGACATGAAAGGGTCAAGAGTAAACATCAAAACGATAAGGAATATTACCGTCATGAGATGTTTTGCGCAGCCAACAAGCATATTAGAAACCGCTCCTCGCATGAGGATGATATCGTTAGTGAATCTTGAGATTAATCTTCCTGATGATTGCGATTGTATAAATAAAAAGTCTGTCTTTAAAAGATGCCTATACATTTGCATTTGTAAATCAGTCAAGATTTGCTGCCCAACATATTTAATTATATAAGATTGAAAATACTCCGCTATCCCTTTAATAGAATACACAGCCAGCATAACTATCGGCAGCTGAATTAGCATATCCTTGTTTTTAGTAATAAAAACATCATCAATTGCTGGTTTTACTAACTTAACAATTATGGCGGAGCATAAGGCCACGATAATCATAAAAAATATAGCCAAGTATATTCTATTTTTGTATTCGGAGACGTGGTCTTTTATAAGCCTTGATACGATCTCTTTACTACTCATCTTTGTTTCTTTAAGCATAGAGTAATTTTTTATTTATTAAATTATATAAAAGCCCAGATTATTTGCAGCTTTAATCTAGGCAATAACCAGCCGCCCTTATTGTTTTGATAATAGCATAACGATCACTACTTCTTTTAATAGCGGTTCTTATTCTATTAATGTGCACGTCAATAGTTCTATGGGAAATATCCTTATCTATCCCCCATGCATAATCAATAATCTGACGGCGTGAGTAAGTTGTTTTAGGATTCTGCACAAAAAGTTGCAGAATTTTAAACTCCATAGGCCCAAGATGAATTCTTTTGTCACCTCTGTGAATCTTAAATGAGCATAAATCCATTGTTATATCATTGTACGAAATCACTCTGTCTTGAAAAATGGGTTTTGACTTTTTTAAGATTGACCTGATACTTGTCATTAAATCGCTAGGCGTAAAAGGTCTTGTTACCACTTCGGCAATTATATTGTTGCTTTCCATGTTTGAAAGATATCTTTGCTCATCCTCACCTTCTTCTATAACAAATAGCACCGGAATATCTTTTAAAGACTTTATGGCAGCAAACATTGTAGCAATTTCAATTGCAGTCTTGTCTTGCTTTCGAGTGCTTATGATAACTATATTCGGTGGATCAACCTCTGCGACTCTGAGTGCTGAATCTGAATCGCTGGCCCTTACTACTTCAAACCAATAGCGCTCTATCGTATTACATATATTAGCTCTTAAGGTTTTGTCTGGCTCTATTACTAAAATCTTCGGTGGCAATTTATCTGACACGTTATTTTTCTCCTGATTATTTATTATAAGGATAATGCAATTGATAACACTTCATTTCCTACATCATAGGATATGTTTATCAAAAAAAAATCAGAATGTAAAATAATAATTCAAGAAAATGCAAAAGAATCTATGAAAATGGCATTTTTTAGAAGAATAACCTAAAATTTGCATTTTTTTGGAAAAACTTGAATATAATGCTTGAATATTTCTGATTATTTGATATAAACTACGATAAATTTTTTAAATGTTATATTAATTTTGGAGACAACACATTTATGTCATTTTACGAATCAATCGTTATTATCCGCCAGGATGTATCTTCAACAGAGGTTGACAAAATCGCTGAAGATCTAATGAAAATAGTTGAAGAGCACAAGGGCGAAACAATTAAAACAGAGTATTGGGGGCTTAGAACCCTGGCTTATGAAATACAAAACACTAAAAAAGGTCATTATTATTTTATGGGAATCAAAGCAGACAAGCCACTGCTTGATGAGCTAGACAGAAGAATTAAATTAAGCGAAAGCATAATTAGGCATTCTGTAGTTAAGGTTGAAGAAATTGAAAAAGAACCTTCTGCAATCCTTAGAGAACAAAGCTCTCAAAATGAAAATGTTGTTGATGTGACAGCATCATAAAATAATTACAAATTTAGAATATAGATAAAAATATGTCAGAAAATAATCAAGCCTCAAAGCCAGTAGAGCAAAAAAAACCAGCGCAAGAGCAAAGCTTTTTTAGAAAGAATAAAAGCTGTATCTTCTCTGGTAAAGATGCTCCTGTTATAGATTACAAAAATCCTACTCTTCTTAAGCAGTTTGTTTCAGAAGGTGGTAGAATGTTGCCAAGCAGAATAACTAATGTGTCTGCAAAAAAGCAGCGTGAACTGAAGAAGGCAATTAAGCATAGCAGAGTTCTTGCTTTGATGCCTTTTGTGTTCTCAGGGAAGTAATACAGGGAAGTAATTACCTGTTGGCTTGTAAAGCTGAAGCTGCAGAAGATTTTGTAGTTTGTGCTTTAAGATAGCCTAATATTTAAGTCGTTTTAAAGATATCTAAATCTGCGAACTTAAAATTGCTGTATGATACAGATAAAATAAATTAAACTACAAAAATTGAAGAAGATATGCAAGTTATATTAGTAAAACCAGTAAGAAAGTTAGGTAAAGTTGGAGAAACTGTAAATGTAGCAAATGGCTATGGGCGTAACTATTTAGTTCCTCAAGGATATGCAATTAGAGCTACAAAAGATAACGTAGCCAAATTTGACTCTTTGAAAAAAGAATTAGAAAGTAAGAATGAGGAAGTGAAAAAGTCAGCAGAAAAAGCTGCAAAAGCAATAGATGGCAAACATCTTACTTTTGTTACTCAATCAGCAGCAGATGGCAGGTTGTTTGGTTCTGTAAGTGCTAAGGCACTTGCTGTAGAGCTTTCAAAGATGGCTGGTATTGAACTTAACTATTACAGTATTATTTTAGAAAGTCCTATCAAATTTAACGGTGTTTATGAAGTAGAAGTTGTTTTGCACCCAGAGATTGTTAAAAATATTCTTATTGTTGTTGCAAAAACAGAAGCTGAAGCTCAAGATGCTCTCAAAGAGTATAAAGAAGGTGGCAAGAAAGACGAAGAAGCTGAAAGGTTGAAGCAGCTAGAAATGGAAGCTATTTCAGCAGCCGCAGCAATGGAAGCTCATAAAAAAGCTGAAGCATCAGAAGAATCGGCTGATAATCCTGAAGAAGCTACAAAAGAAGAAAATTATAAAGCATAATTTATTAATATAAAAGAGCTGTATCTTGCGCCACATGCACGTGATAGCTCTTTTTTAATATAGTTTAGTAAATATATCTTATAACAATATGATATTTCGATTAGAAATATAAGAAAAATAAAAAGGCAAATAAAAATGGCACGAGTTACTGTAGAAGATTGCATAGAAAAAGTATCAAACAGATTTGAATTAGTTATTTTAGCGTCTGAGCGCGCAAAAAACATATCATCTGGTTCATCTCCAATGATAGACAGAGACAATGATAAAGATCCGGTTATCGCGCTTCGTGAGATTGCTGGAGACCACGTAGTTGTTGACAAACTAAGAGAAGCAAAAGTAGCTTCGTTGCAGAAGAATAATAAGATCGACAATATAGAAGAACAAAATCTTCATGCAGAAATTCAGGATAGTGCAGAGATCGACGCAGCTGATTATTCAGATAATAGTGCTTTAGAAGAGACCTTCTCGCATGACGAACATATTGGCGAAGATATCGATATGGATTTTGGCGACGATGACGTAACTGAGGAAGATCTGGATAAGTAGGATTGTATAACACTAATATATTTTTTAGTCTAAAATAAAAAAATATGACATATTTTGAAGCGAAAAACCATAATAACATCATCAGTATGTTAATAGAACGGGCACCTAACGTTCAGGTTAATAGGGAGTGTTCAAATAAGTGTGTAAAATAAATTTATAATATAGTAAAGTAGAGA